>CBDTVH010000061.1:0-8867 GCA_965363665.1 uncultured Yoonia sp.
CTGAAGTGCCAGAACCTCAAGATCATGCCTATGCGTCCCGTCGATGACAGCGAAGGCCGCTTTCCATCGCAGCGGTGTCGCAACCGCGTCGGAAATCTCGCTACGGATGGCGCGCTCGATTCTGTCCAACGCCGAATGGTTCCGCCCCGATACGTCGCGAAGCGCTGTACACAGCAGGTCCAGCACGACCTCAAGACCACGCAGGTTATCCGGCCCGATCAGCGGGCCATCGGTCAACTCAAGGCATCCCTGTTTCAGCGTCACCAGCGACACCGCAAGGTTGCCGCTATCAACAGTTGACACATAGCGCGGCTCTAAAGGATCGAGCGTTTGGGTGTCATACCAGTTCAAGATATGACCCCGGTACGTGGCCATGCGCCCCAGCGTCGTCAATGTATTGCGCGCCCGGACCGCAAAATCACTGGTCGTGATGAACCCCATATCGCGCGCCGCCAACGCCGACACAAGAAACATGCCGATATTGGTAGGCGACGTGCGGTGGGCAATCTCTTCCTTCTGGCCGAACTGGTAATTGTCCGGCGGCAACCAGTTATCCTCCGGCCCCACGAACGTTTCGAAAAAGTGCCAGGTGCGCCGCGCGACACGGGTCAGGAACTTGCGGTCCGGTGAGGTAAGCGCCTGTGCGCGGAAATACCGTGGCCGCGCGCTCCAAACCGAAATTTCGGGCGCGATCAGCCAAAGCACGAGCACCGGTCCGGCAGCCCAGAACCCTTGCGGATCGTACTGTGCCAGATACGCCGCCATCACCAAGGCAATGGCCGAAGACGGCCACATCAGGGCCCATGAGGTCTGCCGGATGCTGTTGCGCGACAGCTTTCTTGTGGCATGTGCCGCCGACGTCCATTCCAGCCGGTTCTTGCCGCTGACATAAACCCGCCAAAGCGTTCGCAATATCGCATCAAGTGCAATGACGGTATCACTGACCAGAAAGGCGATGAAAAAGAACCATCGCCCGAATGTGGTCCGGATATTGTGGATGGCACGCCCCAACGCCCCGCGCTGGATGCCACCCGTGGCTATGGCAAACGCCTCACCGATCAGATAACTGCCCGGCGCTGCAATCGCCAATCCCGTCCAGACCAATGCGCTGCCGGGCATCAAGAGCCAACCACCGATCAAGAACAACAACAGCGCGGGCGCCATCAAACTGCGGCGCAGGTTGTCCGCCAGTTTCCACCGATCCAGCCCCGAAAACGTCGTCTTTGCTTTTTTCCCGTCTGCCGTCGGAACCCGACGGCCCAACCAGGGCACAAGCTGCCAGTCACCACGCATCCAGCGGTGCTGCCGCATGGCGTAGTCCGGGTAGGTCGCTGGCAAGTCCTCATACAGCACCACGTTACTGACCAATGCCGCCCTACCGTGCAGTCCTTCGAACAGATCATGGCTTAGAACGTGATTGTCGGGGACGCGAGTCCGCAGGCTTTGATGCAACGCCGCGATATCGTAAATGCCCTTGCCAACGTAAATGCCGGTGCCAAACAGGTCCTGATAAACGTCCGACACCGCCCGGCTGTAAATATCAATAGCGGTATCTCCGGCATAAAGATGCGTGAAATGCGTGCCTTTGCCCAGCTTCGGCAAGATCTCGATCCGTGGCTGCAAAATGGCATGACCGGCCACGACCCGCCCGCTGTCTTGATCCACAACAGCACGATTGAGCGGATGCGCCAGAATACCAACAAGCCGCGCGCCTGATCCCGGTGACATCTGGGTATCCGCATCCAGCGTGATCGCATAACGGGTGCCGCGCAAGGCATCGACAGGTCCCGCAACCACGTCAAATGCATCCTCACCATTGCCCAGCACATAGCGGTTGAAGTCCTCGATCTTGCCGCGTTTGCGTTCCCACGCCATCCAGCACCCTTCGGCCGGGTTGTATTTACGACGGCGATGCAACAACACAAACGGCGGGCTGGTATCGCCCGCGTAGCGGGCATTGAGATCATCAATGCGTTTGCAAAGCGCCGCTTCTATCGCGGCGTCTTCCGGCAGCGTTTGGGTCTGCGCATCTGCAAGGTCCGACAGAATGACAAATCGGAACATGGGGTCAGGATTGGCGATGCGCAGGATCTCGATCTTTTGCGCGGTGTCATCCACCTCGGCGGGTGCCGCGATGATGACGGGGATCACGATCGCTGTGGCGCAATCTTTCGCGATCCCTTTCGAGAAATCCATTTCTGGCAAAACGTCAGGTCGGCTCAGCCGGGTGATGATCCAATGGCCGAACCACACACTTGGAATTGTTGCCGGCAGGAAAGTAAGTGTCAGCCCCAATATCCATTGACCTAGCGTCGCATCATGAAGCCAAAGATAAGCGACTGACAAACTGATCGCCGCACTTACCAGCACAATCAGCCCCGCAGCATAAAGCGATTGCCGGTATCGCCAAAGACGCCGCTTGATCGCGACAAAGGTGGACCTCCGGCACTGCAATTGCGTTTCGAGTTGCAGCAGCCCTTCATCAATAAGCCAGTACCCGACATGGGCATGACGGCTGGCAGTATCCACATTTCGGGCCAGATCGACCGCCGCGCGGGCGACATCGGGTTCCGACCTGTCACTCCGCCATGCAAGCCCTTCGACCACGCGCCGGTAGCGGTTGCGGGTCTCGAACGTCATGTCCGCATAGACACCGGCAGGATCATGCGACAGTTCCGCTTCAATCGGGCTGACCTGATCAACGAAATCCGCCCATTTGATACCGTCTATCGCGATCAGATTGGTGATGGCATGGGCGATGCGATCAACCGGTGCGGTATCGACGATGGCTTGGGGAACAAGGCCTAGGGGCAGCACCAAATCTGGATCAATATCGGCGACGGCAGCCACCAGGTTTCGCAGGCATACCAGCCGCAGCATTGATGGCATGGCCCAAAGTTCGGCATTACCCAAGGGTGCAGTCTTCTGATAGTGCATGATAAAATCAGCCAAAGTCCCCAGCGTGATCTGTGCGTTCAACTGACCCAGTATGGTCTGGGCAATCACGTAAACGCGCGGCAGCCCGGCGCGCTTTTCGCCCTCGAAGGCGGGAAGCCTATCGTAGAACTGCTGCGGTAGATCCTTGTCCAACCGTCGCAAGGCGCGTCTGACCTGATAATCATTATCAAGTATCCAGTCCGCGGCGCGCGCGTGTTCAGGCGGGGGATCGGCGCAAAATGCGCGTACAGTTTCAAACCAGTCGACCAGACTGGGCAACGCGCCATAGATCGCCACCTTTTTAGGTGGCCCCGGCACGACTGCACCACGCACCGCCGCAAGGCCTGCGAAAGATGCTGGGGCGTCCCGTTCTTTCGCGATCTCGTTCATCAGTCAGTCCCGGCAGGTTTCCGAACACCTTTTGACGACACCTGACCGAATGTATGCGTGCCGAAATGTCCGTTCCTGCTTCGCACCAGCAGGACCGGAATATCCGCCTTTTCCAGAACGAAACGGGCCACATCACCGGTGGGGACGTCCAAATGGCCGCTTTGCCCGTGCGTCGCCATGACGACAAAGTCCACTTTTTCGCGCGACATGATGTCGATCAGGGACCGCCGCGCATCGCCGCTTTCTGCAATCCTGACCGAAATTGCCGGACCGTTGTGCGCGATCCGTTTCTTTGTACGCTCAAGATACGCCCGGCCCGCTTTTTTGTTGTAGGCCCGGACCTGATCATGCAGCTGCGCGGCCTCCCGATCAACCGCTGCGATCTCGGTCAGGCCCGGATCGGGCGGCACGAAGGACAGCATCACTTCGGCTTTGTCAGCTTGCGCAATCCTGACGGCCATGGGAAGTGCCGCTTCCGCACGCGGCGACCCGTCAAGCGGTACCAGAATACGGCGATAGGGTGTTTTTGACGCCGCCTTGGCACCATCAGGGATCATAAGAACGGCAGCGCTTCTTGACATCAACACCGCCGACGCCGTTTCGCTCAGATAACGGCCCGTGTCACTGCGCGGCCTCATCGAGGCTGCGATATCACCGGATCGAAGATCCATGAATGATTTGATTTGGCTGGAACAGTTCCCCTCCAGCAGCTTGACCCGGCAAGGGACATTCAAGCCTTGCGACGCCTTGCTCAGACTATCCAGCCGGTTCAGAGCGCGTTGTTTTTTTATATCCCAATCCACGGGGTCAATCGGGCCCTCGCCGCTTGAAGGCTCGCAAAGCACCTGCAGCAGTTCCACAGTGCCACCCAACGCATGAGCCACATTTTGCGCATGTTGGATACTGGCCCCGCTGACATGCGCATCGTCAACAAAGACCAGCACGTCGGACGTGGCAAGGGACGGGTTCGCGCTTGACCGCTGCCCGTTATTTGCCGGTGCTCGTGATTGCGGTGAGGTCATCATGTCACTGGATCCTTTATCAAAGCGTGTCTGGCATCAAAGACGCGCATCCATTTACGGAAAGGCGGGGGATATATTGCCCCCAGTGCTCAGCCCATCAATGAAAGCTCATTGCGCCTTGGCGGGATGAAAGCAGGCAAGATCAAGATAGACCAGCGCACCTCACGGCGATTGATTTTTGTCAGTTCGCTTTGGTGTTAATCGACATGAATTGGCTGTTCGTTTGGAACGATTGCACCCGCCGCTTGGGTGAAAAAGCGGCATGTCTTACTCCGCTAGACGGTCCCGTCGATATTCCAGATATCACGCAGTTGCGTGACCACTTCATGCGGGATCCGGAAATAAAGACCGATTTCCGCGTCTGACAGACCCAGATCTGCAAATGTCTCCAGGCATCTTTTCGGCGTCGGCCCAAGCGTGTGCATGTATTTCTGCAATTGACCCGTCAACTCGGCACGGGGTGTCGGCGAACCGGACGACAAAGCGCCACCGCCGGGTCCCAGCATGCGGATGATATCATCGACAATATGTTTATCATTCATGTCGGGCTCCATACTCCTGTGTATGAAAACAGAATGACTCAGACTGGTACTATGAAAGTATTGTAGCCAGCTGATGTGGGTCAATCCCTGCAAAACAATCCCACGAACCGGCAGAAACACGCTCATTTCCCCAACCGAAAATTGACCAAACTCAATATTGTGGCCGCAGCAGCGTCGTAAGATCGCGAACATGGAACACGTGATGCAAATATTCGCTGGTCGTGATGACGCGGGCCGCCAGCTTGGTAAAGTCCTGGTTCAGCTAGAGCTGGATCACCCGCTTGTCTATGCATTGCCGCGCGGCGGTGTTCCTGTCGCGCTTGAGGTCGCAAAAATGCTTGGCGCCCCGCTTGATTTGCTTTTGGTGCGCAAGATCGGGGCCCCCGGAAACCCCGAAGTCGCGCTTGGCGCGATTGTCGAAGGTGCGAACAGCGAAGTTGTCATCAACGAAGATGTGCGGCGTCTGTCCGGTGCGGATGACGCCTATCTGGACAAGGCGATAGCCGATCAAAAAGCTGAACTTGCACGACGCAAAGAGATTTATCTGGGTGATCGCCCGCGGGCCAATCCGGCTGGTCGCACCGGTGTTGTGGTTGACGACGGGTTGGCCACTGGGGCCACGATGAAGGCCGCGCTGATCGGGTTGAAACGCAACAACCCCGCACGCATCGTTGCCGCGTTACCCGTCGCCCCCAAAACGGCGCTGGACGCCATTTCGGATTATGCCGATGACGTGATTTGCCTGCATCCGGCCGAGACATTCCGCGGTGTCGGCGCATTTTATCGTGATTTCCACCAGCTCTCAGACGCCGAAACGGTGGCGCTGCTTGATCTGGCCCGTTCTGCGACCCCCTAAGCATACCATGCCTACACTGCCGTCAATGTGATTTGCCGCTCGGAAATCAGACGCGTACTTCAACGGGCCTTGCAAAGCAGCCATGCTTCCGGGAACGATCCAAGCTGTCCTTCTTGACCTGGAAGACCAAATTTGCCTGACTTGTCTCAACCCGCGCACCGGTTTGATATCGCTCAATAGGGGCCATGGTTTAAGTGTTAGGCATTGCGCATGTTGGCTGACCAAACAGAAAAAATCGGGTACGGCATCAGCACCCTGCATCGCAGGTCCCGTGCCAAGCGCGCATTACGTGATGCCGTACACCTTGGTTCAAGGTGGTCGCTGCTGCCGGCACGCATAAAAGGTCCATAGGATGTGGCAACGCGCACTTGACTTGATGCTGCGCCGGATGCTGCGAAAGGGCAGCTTGCAGGTGACCTTACCGGATGGTCAAAGCCACCGGTACGGTGACGGAACCGGCACCCCTTTGCGTGCCCGTCTGCATGATGTGGCGACACTCAGGCATCTTGTGCTCAATCCCGAATTGGCCCTGGGCGAGGCTTATATGAATGGCAGGCTCACGATTGAACAAGGTGATCTCCAAGGCTTTCTAGGTCTGATCGTCGACAATCGCAATGATGCGCCGCGTGTCTGGTGGCAAAGGCTCTTGCCCCGTCTGCGGATCGCCCTGCGCCGGTTTACGCAGAACAACGTGACCCTGCGGTCGCGGCGCAATGTGGCCCATCACTACGATCTGTCTGACGCGCTATATGATCTGTTTCTTGATGCGGATCGGCAGTATTCCTGCGCCTATTTCCGCGATCCGAACGACACGCTGGAACAGGCACAGGCAAACAAGAAACTCCACATCGCGCGCAAACTGAGGATTGAACCGGGGATGCGCGTGCTGGATATCGGCTGCGGTTGGGGTGGCATGGCGCGGACACTGGCGCGGGATTTTGGTGCGCATGTCGTCGGCATTACCCTGTCCGAACAGCAATACACCTATGCCAAGGCAACGGCTGAGCGTGAAGGACTTGCTGATCAGGTGCGCTATCAACTGTGCGACTATCGCGATGTCACCGGCACATTTGACCGGGTCGTGTCGATCGGCATGTTCGAGCACGTCGGGTTGCCCCATTATGACACCTACTTCAATACGATCCGCAACAGGCTGACCACCGATGGGATCGCCTTGGTGCACACGATCGGCTGGACCGGCCCACCGGATGCCACAAACCCGTGGATCGCCAAATACATCTTTCCCGGCGGGTATATCCCGACCATGTCAGAGGTGTTGCGGTCCGTCGAAACCTCGCGCCTGTGGGCGGCTGACGTCGAGGTCTGGCGTCTGCATTATGCCGAAACCCTGCGGCACTGGACCGAAAGGTTCGAAGCGAACGAAGACAAGGTGCGCGCGCTTTATGATGACCGCTTCGTGCGGATGTGGCGGTTCTATCTGGCGGCCTGCGAACAGACCTTCCGGCACGGGCGGCAGGCGGTCTTTCAGTTTCAGCTGTCACGCCGCATTGATGCAGTGCCACTGACGCGCGACTATCTTTATCAGCCGCCAACCGCGGAATGACCCCGCAGATTGCCTTTGTCCTATGCCTGCTGGTCATCGCCCTGATCGTCCTGGCCACAGAGGCCTTGCCGATTGAGCAGGTCGCACTTTTGCTGACCGCTGTTCTTGCGGCCAGTGGCATCCTGAGTGCCGAAACCGCGTTTCAGGGTTTCGCCAGTGAAACCGTGATCATGCTGGCCTGTGTCATGGTGCTGTCGCGTCGGCTGACGGACTCTGGGCTGCTGGCACGCATATCAGCGCGGCTGCAGCGCGGCGACAACCCACGCCCACGCGGTATGCTTGCCACGCTGATGGCAGTCTCTGCGAGCCTGTCCAGCGTGATCACAAACACCAGCACGACCGCAGTTCTGATCCCCGTTGTTCTGGAACTGGCCCGCCGGATGAAATTGCATCCTGGGCGGTTTCTGATGCCCGTGGCTTTTGCCTCGATGATGGGGGGATCGGCCACGTTGATCGGGACCTCGACGAATTTGGCGGCTAGCGGGGTTCTGGCGCGGCTCGGATTGCCCCCTTTTGGTGTCTTCGAGTTTGCCTTGGTGGGGATGACAGCCAGTGTTGCAGGGATCGCCATGCTGACGGTTCTGGGGCCATGGCTGTTGCCGGGAAACGCGCAAGGCGCGGGTGATCCGTCGCTTGACGCCAAGCAATTCATGGCGACGTTTATCGTACCGGACGGGTCACGCAGCATCGGTAAGTCCATCAGCGCACTTGGGTTTGACGCACATGCCGTAACCGCATTGGCCGTCAGCCGTGAAGGCGGGCGCGTGGCCGCACATCCGCGCCGCAAGCTGTTGCAGGGTGACCAGATCATCCTGCGTGGTCCGGGCGATGCCCTGCTCAAGATCGCGGGTGATCCGCAACTGGGTTTGGCGTTTGACAGCCCTGCCCCGCCCGCAGGCAGTACCCATCATATCCTTGCCGAAGCAATCCTGATGCCCGGTGCACGCTGGCTTGGCCAAACTCTAAGTGTCGCGCGCGCCAGTCTGGGACCAGAGCTGCGCATCGTGGCGCTGCATCGCAGCGGGCAGACAGCGGCTGCGTTGATCAGGCGGATGCGGCTGAAAACCGGTGATATCCTTCTGCTGGACGGTCCGCGCGATCAGGTAGAGGTGCTGGACCGTGATCCTGATCTGTCCTTGCTGATGCCACCACAACCGCGACCACCCACACAACGCGAAGGCATCTACACGGTAATGGCGCTTGTCTTTGCGGTCGTCGCGGGCACAACCGGCCTTTTGCCATTCTCGGTCGCTTTACTGCTTGCCGTGCTGGCGTTGGTCTCGACGGGTCGCTTTTCACTACAGGATATGTTCGGGATGATCAGCTGGCGCATCCTGATCCTGATCGGGGGCATGTCCAGTTTCGGCGTGGCGATGCAGGCGTCAGGGACAGCGTCCTGGCTGGCAAGCAGCATGTTGGTCGCACTTGGTGAATTCGGGCCGCTGGTGGTCCTTTTGGGCCTGGGCCTGCTGACAATCCTGCTGCCGCAGCCGATGTCCAATGCCGCTGCTGCGCTGACCTTGCTGCCAGTCGCGATTGAAGTCGCGCATCAAATG
>CBDTVH010000062.1:0-8797 GCA_965363665.1 uncultured Yoonia sp.
TATCGGTGGTATCAAAATAGAAACCCGCCCATGGCTCCACAACGGTGTCGATATACAGGACACCGATCTCGCGACAGTATTTCATCAGATCAAGCGAGGACGTATCAACCGACAGGTTCACACAAAACCCTTTGCCCTCGGGAAACAGATCATCGAGCACCTGGCGATAGTTGTCGGGCGTCAGCGCAATCTGATGGTGGGTAATGCCTTGCGCGGCCAGAAAATCTGCGCTTGCGGGGTTCGGATCAACCACGCTGAGTTTGGCAGGATCATAATCAAAATGGCGCTGGATCAGCGGCAGCGTGCCCTTACCGATTGATCCGAAACCGATCATGGCGATGTGGCCGTCAATGCGGCCATGAATGGGATGGGATGTCATATGCAGCACCTTTTTATCCAGAGACGTCGAAACGGATGAATGCGGATTGGCCTATTAGGCAAAAAGGCCACACCCAACGGGCGCGGCCTTTTGAAAGTTGCCCTGATCTGGTCAGAAACCAATTCTGACCAAGTCAGATATCAGTTCTTGGCGTAGAATTCCACGACAAGGTTCGGTTCCATCGTGACCGGATATGGGACATCGCCCAGACCGGGTGTACGCACGAAGGTCGCTGTCATCTTGTTGTGATCGACGTCCATGTAGTCAGGCACATCACGCTCTGGCAGCTGGGATGCGACCAGGACCAGCTCAAGCTGCTTGGACTTCTGGCGCACTTCGATCACGTCGCCTTCTTTCACGCGGTAGGACGGAATGTTCACACGCTGGCCGTTCACGGTAACGTGGCCGTGGTTCACGAACTGGCGTGCGGCAAAAACGGTTGGCACGAACTTGGCGCGGTAAACAACAGCGTCCAGGCGACGCTCCAGCAGACCGATAAGGTTTTCACCGGTATCGCCCTTCACACGCTCGGCTTCGCCAAAGATACGGCGAAATTGCTTTTCTGTCAGGTCGCCGTAGTACCCCTTCAGCTTTTGCTTTGCGCGCAGCTGTGTGCCGAAGTCGGACAGTTTGCCCTTGCGGCGCTGGCCGTGCTGGCCGGGGCCATATTCACGACGGTTGACGGGTGATTTCGGACGACCCCAGATGTTTTCGCCCATCCGGCGGTCGAGTTTGTACTTGGCAGCGGTACGTTTAGTCATACGCTGATCTCCTTCTTTATATTGCGAAGGGCGTTGTCCTTTCCCCGGATTTGGCCGGGACGACAGGGTTCCGCTTGCGCGGGCCACCAACACCAATGATTGGGCGGCTTATAAAGGGGATTCCCGGGGTGTCAACGACGAAGGCTGTCCCTTTCATCCGGCGCGATCCATCCGACCCAAGAAAGTACAAATTCTGACCAATTATCGACAAATGCACACGACATAAGGCAGTATTGGGCGGTAAAGAGGATCAATTTTGCCTGTTAGTGTTGTAGTCTTGTTAATCAGTGTGGCGACGGTGTGGCTGATGGGGCATCAGATCGTAAGGCATCGCTTTGCGAAACTGAAAGTCCGTATACCGGACAGCTATCAATCTGCATTTATCGCTCCACCTTGTGCCGACGATCCGCCGCAACTTGTCGCACTCTGTGTCGATCTGCTGCGCAAGGAACACTGCACAGTGCCCTTTGAGGCGCTGAGCCCCTTCGAGCAGAAGATGGTGCTTCATACACTTGCGATCGAAGCCTTGCCGCAGTGGATGTCGGGGTATGCGACACTTTGGCTTTCACCGCAAAATCGCCGGTTGATCCAGCAACTGCGCGATATCAAGACGTCGCGTCCGGAGCGGCGAAAACAGCATTTCGGTGCAATCAAGCACCAACAGCAATTGCGTTCGGCCCAGAAAGGCTAGACACCTGCGGCCATGTCGCAGCCGTCCCAGTCCAGGCAAACCGCCTACTTTGCCGCCGCCTTTGGCGCTGGCGGGTTATTGTCGTTGATGGTGCTGTTCAATGGCACCTTGGCCGCCTATGGATCGTTGTTCTTTGCATCTTGGGTGCCGCATCTGACCGGGACCTTCGCGGCCTTGCTATTTCTGCTGGTGCTCAGGCCCAAGCGCGCAGCCACCGCGCGCCCGCCACTTTGGGTTTATCTGGGCGGCGTATCAGGTGCGATCACGGTCATGCTGACCTCGGCCACGCTGAACAGTGCATTGGCGCTGTCAGGGACGATTGCTTTGGGGTTGGCCGGGCAGATGGTTTTCAGCCTTTTCGCCGATATGCGCGGCCTTTTCGGGCTGCCACAGCGCACGCCGGTTCCGCGTGATTTTCTTGCGCTAAGCCTGATCATCGCGGGCAGCCTGATCCTTATCTTTTTCGGCAGCGGCACATGATCTGGTTTGCCGCCCTTGCGGTTCTTGCCGGCGTATTGGTGTCGCTGAGCCGCCAGATCAACGGACGCCTGGCGTTGTCCACCTCTGCCATGGAGTCGTCGTTCTGGAACCACATCGTCGGGCTGGTCTTTATCACCGTCGTTGCCCTTTTGGTCGGTGGTCTTTTCGCGGGTGAACCGACAGCATCGCCCTGGTGGGCCTATCTGGGTGGTCCCATTGGCGTCATTTTTATCGCTGCCGGCAGTTGGCTGATCGCACGCATTGGTGCGGCGCAAACGGCGCTGTTGATCATTGCCGGGCAGATGATTTCCGGTGTCGTCCTCGACATCGTTATGGGCGCGCCCGGTAACATCTGGGCGCGCGCGTCGGGTGTTGGCCTGATCCTTGCGGGCATGTGGGTCGCGCAGGGCGGGGCGAAGAAAACTTAGGTTTCCTTGCGGTCGTCCACGACCCCCAAGGCGGCCACGCCGGAGTTACCCAACTCCACCGTCGCGAACGGGCCACCGATGCACAGGTTTGCAAGGTCCTTGTTGTCCAGGGGTGGTGTGTCGGCGAAAACCTCCTTGGCGAATTGTTCCGCATTGTCTTTGGGCCGATAGCCCAGATGCCCGGCTTTGGTGTTATCGACAACCGCGCGGTCATTGTTCGAGATGCCGTAGACGATGGTGAACCCAACGACGGGACTGTCGACCGAGCGTTCGACCAGATGGACCAGATCGTCATAGGACAACCATGTCCCGATGCTGCGCGCGTTCGTCGCCTGGGCGCATGAGAAGATGCGCATACACACACTTTCGACCCCGCGCTTGTCCCAATAAAGGCTGGCAAGGTCTTCGCTAAAGCATTTCGCAAGACCATAATAGGTGTCCGGACGGTGCGGCGCGTCAAGACCGATCGTGTCGGTCTTTTTATGCATACCAACCGCGTGCACGGAACTGGCATAAATGACCCGTTTGACACCACAGCGATAGGCGGCTTCCCACACGTTGTAGGCACCGATAATATTGGATTGCAGGATGTCGTCCCAAGGTGCTTCATCCCCGATGGCACCGAAGTGCACGACCATATCGGCGTCTTTCAGAACATCGACCATCGCACCCAGATCACCCAGGTCCGCCTGCACAAAGGTTTCGCCGGGGTAGAGTTTGCCGATACTGCCGGTCCGGTCGGTCGAGACCAGTTCATCGCACATCTTTGTCAGCGGTTCACGCAGGTAAGAGCCAAGGCGGCCCGCGGCCCCCGTCAGAACAAGTTTCTTCATGTGATTTCCTTTCCGGTGGTCGCGCGCATCTGCGCAAGCAATGCATCCGCCGCCTTTGCGAGTAAGTTCGTATCCGTGCCGCAGGCCACGAAGGTGAATCCCTCAGCCAGCAGTTTTTGGGCAAATGCAGGGTCAGTCACCAACGTTCCGACCGGGATCCCTGCATCCATCAGTTTGCGGGCCACAGGCAGGATCAGGTTCCAGACCTCATCCGACATGTGCTTGCCCAACAGCCCCATATCAGCGGCAATATCGGCAGGGCCAAAGAAGACAGCATCGACGCCGTCCACCTGCCCGATCTCCAATGATTGCGCGACAGCAGACTGCGTTTCAACCTGCACGATTACTGCTGTCTGATCATCGGCCCGAGCATAGTAGTCCGTGATCCGCCCAAAGTTGTTTGCGCGGATGGACCCCGCCACGCCGCGCACACCACCTGGCGGATAACGACATGCCGCGACCGCCGCCTGCGCCTCTGCCACTGATTGCACCATCGGGAACAATAGCCCCGGTGCGCCCAAGTCCAGCAGACGTTTGATCATAACGGTGTCATTCCATGGCGGGCGTACAATCGCGGTCGATCTATGCGGCGCAATCGCCTGCAGCTGGCCGAGAACGGTGCTCATATCGCTGGGCGCATGTTCCATATCGACCAGCAGCCAATCGTACCCTGCACTTGCCACGACCTCGGCGGCGTAATTATGTGAAAGGCTGACCCAGAGGCCGATCTGCTGATGCCCTTCGCGGATCGCTGTCAGGAATGCATTGGGCTGCATCTTCATATCACGGCCTTTTCAACGAATTTCTCACCCTTCTCGATCCGCTCATAGTTGAATGGGGTCAGGTCGAGGGCACGGTATTCGCCATAGGTGATCCATTCTGCCGTCCCCCGCCCCATCGCAGGCGATTGCTGGAAGCCATGGCCAGAAAAGCCGTTGACGAAGATGAAGTTCTCCACTTGCGTATGCGGCCCCAAAATCGCGTTCTGATCGAAGGTGTTGTAGGCGTAATGCCCGGCCCATGAATTGCGCAGCTTGATTGCCTCGAATTGTGGAATGCGGGTGGCGAGGATCGGCCAGACCTTGTTTTCCCAGATGCTGTGGTCCTGCACGAAATCATCGTAATCCACCGCCGGATCCTCATCCGGTGGGCAACCGGCCAGATAATAAGTACCGTCGGTGCGCATGTGGACGCCGGATGGGTCGATGGTGAGCGGCAGATCACGGTCCAGCGGCTTTTCGGCCTCGAAGATAAAGGTGTAGCGCTTGCGCGGCTCGACCGGGATTTCGATGCCCACCATGCGGCTGGTCAGCACGGCGCGTGGCCCTGATGCGTTGACGACAGTACCACAACTGATCACCTCGCCCGATTTCAGGATCACGCTTTCCACCTTGGTCCCCGCCGCATTGCGGTTCATCGCGACGACCTCATTGGTCAGGTACTCAACCCCGCGTTCCTTGGCCGAGCGTTTCCACCAGTCAAATAGCGTGTTGCCGTCGAAATAGCCTTCATCAATCAGGTTGTGGTTGGCGGCCACAATATCATCGAGGTTGTAGAAAGGGTAATCGCGGGCGATCTCGTCTGGCATCATATGCTTCGTGCCTGCACCACAGGCGGCCTGCAATTTCTGGCTTTCCCGCAAGGTCGCGGCAAACGCCTCATTATCGGCAAGATACATGTAGCCAAAGCTGTGCAACGCCACATGTGGCACCCGGGGATCACCGCCCATGTAGTCACGGAAATTCTTGACAAAATCGGCGGCGAATTGCGACACCTTCACATTGATCGCCGCGCTGAACTGCTGGCGCATGCAGGAATTGGTGTGCGAGGTCGAGGTGAACTCATAGGTCGGGTCGCGTTCCACCACGAGGATCGAACCGTCGAAATCGGGGTTATCCGTCAGAAACCACGCGACCGATGAGCCATACATCGCACCACCGACGATGACGACATCATAGCTGGTCTTTGCGGGTGCTTGCATTATCCTGTTTCTCCCCTCGCCACAGCAGCCAGAACTGCGTCTACTGCCTTAGCGCTCATTCCGTATTCTTCGCGGGCAGCTTCCGCAGAAATATAGCCGCGCGCAAGATCGCGTTTGACCATTTCAGGGTCCCTTCGCGACGCATCGCCGTAGCCTGCCCCACCGGGGAAGGCGAGCATCACGCGCCGGCCTTCGGGCACATGCTGTTTGCCCTTGCCCTGCATGCGCGTGCCATCATCCTGCGCGATGGTGGTCGGCGCACCGTTTTGGCCGCCCTGCCGCCCCCGGGCGGGATGATCGACACGGTCGAACATGGCAGAGAAGTCGAACTCATGGCCCGTCGTCGCGCCAACTTCCATGTATTGCCCTAGACCGCCCCGGTGCTCGCCCGCGCCACCACTGTCTGGACGCAATTCCTTGCGCCAGATGATCACCGGGCCGGTGTGTTCGGTCGCTTCAATCGGCATGGTCATCACGCCAGAGGGAAAGGCTGTCGCGTTCAACCCATCTATCGTTGGCCGCGCGCCCGCACCGCCGGAATTGAAGGTCAGCACCTCGGACCGCCGCCCGGTCTTGCCGGGTGCGGGCCGCAGCGAAACCTGAAAATTGCACAGGCACCCCGCCCCTTCCGCTGGCACGGTTGCGGGCAGGATTTTGTCCAACGCATCATAGACCGTGTCGGGGATCATATGTCCGATGATGTGGCGCAAGGCGACGGGGGCGGGGTGCACCGCGTTGACGATGCTGTTTTCCGGGGCCGAGATCGTGAACGGGGCGAGCGATGCGGCATTGTTCGGGATCTCGGGGGCCACAGCGCATTTGAGCGCATAGCACGCGTAGGCCTTGGTGTAGACCAAAGGCACGTTGATGCCCTTTTTGTCGAGGCCAGAGGTCCCGGTGAAATCACAGTGCATCCGGTCTTTTTCGATGCTCAGTTTCACTTTCAGATCAATCGGTGTGGCAAACCCATCAATACGCATTTCACCCGTCGCGGTTTTGCGCGGCAACGCCGCGATCCGCTCCAACGTCGCCCGGCGCGAGTTTTCGAGGATGAAGTCACCGATGCCTTCCAGATCGGTGAGGTTGAATTCGTCCATCATCTCGACCAGACGACGATGGCCAATCTCGTTACACGTGGCCAGCGCATACATATCGCCAACCAGCTGGTCCGGCTCGCGCACGTTGCCCCGCACGATACGGATCAGGGTTTCATCTACGGTCCCGCGATCCACAAACTTCATGATCGGAATGTAGAGGCCTTCCTCATAAACGCTGGCCGCATCGGCACCAAAACCGCGCCCGCCAATATCGACGACATGGGCGGTACAGGCAAAAAAGCCAACGTGGTGGCCGTTGTGAAACGATGGGCTAACCACCGTAATGTCGTGCAAGTGCCCTGTGCCTTCCCACGGATCGTTCGTGATATAGACGTCACCTTCGTTGATATTCTCACGCCCGATGCGGCGGATGAAATGGGCGACAGCGTCAGCCATCGCATTGACGTGACCCGGTGTGCCCGTGACCGCCTGCGCCAGCATCAGCCCTTCGGCGTTGTAGACACCGGCAGAGAGATCACCCGCTTCGCGCACCGACGTTGAAAACGCGGTACGCACCAGCGCCTGCGCCTGTTCTTCCACGACCGAGATCAGACGGTTCCACATAACCTGATAGGCAACGTTGCTCATGTGCGTTTCTCCGTGATGTCGATGGTGCCATCAGGGCGCGCGATGGCTGTTCGGCTATTGGGGACGACGATTGTGGTTTCGTCTTCAGTGATCAGCGCGGGGCCATCGACAGTGTCGCCGGGTTGCAGCGCATCGCGCAGGACGACCGCCGCGTCGCTTACAGCCCCTACTACCGGATCGAACAGAGCACGCGTGCTATCAGTCGCGCTTGGCTGCCCTTGCGGAGTATCACCCAAGGCGTCAGTTTTGGCGGCTTCGGTTGTCGCATTCACCGCCCAGACGGTAATTTCAATATCCATCCCTGCAACCGTGCGCCCAAAGAGGGTCGTGTAATCGGCCTCAAACAACGCTTGGAAAGTCGCGGCATCCGGGTTGGCAGCTTGTGCTGCGGTCAATGCAATCGGAATTTCCCAACCCTGCCCGGTGTAGCGCATATAGACCTTATATTCGGCCTTGATCGGCGCTGTGGCGTCACAGGTCCGCACGAAACCCGTCGCTTCGGTTTCCAATTCGCCGAGCAGCTTCTTGACCGTGCCCGGCGCGAAATCGGACAGCTTCATGTAAACGCTGCGTGTCGCCTCAAAACTGAAAGGGGCGCGCAGGAACCCGATGGCAGATCCGACGCCTGCACCCGTCGGTACCAGCAAGCGGTCAACGCCCAGCTTTTCGCACAAGCGCCCGGCGTGCAGCGGTGCCGCACCGCCAAATGCGATCATGGTGTAGTCGGTTAGGTCTTCGCCGTTCTCGACCGCATGGACACGGGCTGCGTTGGCCATGCTTTCGTCCACAACCTCTGCCACACCAAAGGCAGCGGTTTGTGCGTCCATATCCAACGACGCGCCCAAATCGGTGAGCGCCTTTGCCGATGCATCGCTATGCAACTTGATCGACCCCCCCGCGAAATTATCCGGGTCAAGCTTGCCTAAGGTCAGATCGGCATCTGTCACCGCCGGGCGTTCGCCACCACGACCATAACAGGCAGGTCCCGGTTCGGACCCCGCACTTTCCGGCCCCACCCTGATCTGGCGCATGGCATCCACATTGGCAAGGCTGCCGCCTCCCGCGCCGATCTCGACCATGTCGATAACGGGAATCGAAATTGGCATGCCCGACCCCTTTTTGAAACGGTAGGTGCGCGCCACCTCGAACACCCGCGCGGTCTTGGGCGTCTGATTCTTGATGAGGCAGATTTTGGCGGTCGTCCCGCCCATATCGAAGGACAGCACTTTATCCAGTCCATAGCGCGCGGCGATATTGGCGGCAAAGACCGCACCACCGGCAGGACCGGATTCGACCAGACGGACAGGAAATTCTGCCGCACTCTCAAGGCTGATGATCCCACCGCCAGAGTGCATCAGGAAGATCGGACATGCAGCACCCTCATCGGCGAGCCGCCCTTCCAGACGGCCCAGATAGGATTTCATCAATGGCTTGATATAGGCGTTGGCCACAGTCGTATTGAACCGCTCATATTCACGCATCTGCGGCGAGACTTCGGACGATAGAGAGATCATTACGTTTGGCAACTTTTCTGCCAACACATCACGGATCATCTGTTC
>CBDTVH010000063.1:0-8724 GCA_965363665.1 uncultured Yoonia sp.
TCGTCAGGCTCATAACCTGAAGGTCGTAGGTTCAAATCCTACTCCCGCAACCAACAACTTCTGACTGAGATGCAAGCGAGCCTCCTTTGGGAGGCTTTTTGCATTTGTTGTAAGATACTGGGGCAAGTGGCCCTGCATTTCAGCCTTGCCCGCGCCTCCTGCCCAGACCGACACCCGATTAATATGATCTGAACAGAGTTGGCGCAATTAGGCGGGCTCTCGCATCAGCAGGCCACCAGTTGCCATAACAAAACCGGGAACCAATTCGCGCATCGTCGGGTTCAGTCGTATCGGGCCCATGCAATCCCGACGCCATTCTAATGATGAACCCGATTGGAAACCCATATGACAAAGAAATCAGATCCACCCAAATTAGGCATTTCGCGTCGTAGTTTTCTGGGTACATCCGGTGCGGTCGGTGCTGCCTTCGGGCTGGGTACCAGTGCCGCCGAGGCGCAGCAGACGTCCCCAAGCGTCGCCGCCGATGCCACAATCACCATCGGTCTGACCGTGAATGGCCAGCGCCGTACGGTGAGTGTCGAGCCACGAACGACTTTGGTTGAGGCGCTGCGGGACGAATTGGGTCTGACGGGTACCAAGATCGGTTGCAATCAGGGTCAATGCGGGGCCTGTACGGTTCTGTTGGACGGAAAACGCGTGAACTCTTGCCTGGCTTTGGCCGTCACGGCGGACGGGTCAGATGTGGTTACCATCGAAGGACTGGCTGATCCAAATGGCGCTTTACACCCAATGCAGCAGGCCTTTGCAGAACATGATGCCTTTCAATGCGGTTACTGCACACCCGGACAAATTCTGTCGGCTATCGCCTGCATTGACGAAGGTCATGCCGCCGACGCCACGGAAATTCGCGAGTATATGAGCGGAAACCTGTGCCGTTGCGGCGCATACCCCAACATCGTCGCGGCCATCGAAACCGTTCGTGACAGCAAGGAGGGCTGAGCCATGCGCAATTTTGCCTATCATCGCCCGACCGATATCAATGCCGCGATCGAAGCGGCGCAAGCGGACGGCGCCCAAATTCTTGCCGGTGGCACGACCATGGTTGACCTGATGAAGATCGGAGTATGGGACCCCGACGCCTTGGTCGATATAACCGGATTGGCCGAACTTGAGGGATACGACGTCGGTCCCGACCGTATCCGGTTTGGTGCGCTGGCGCGCATGGCCGAGGTGGGTGACGACGCCGCACTGACCCAAGCGGCCCCGGTGCTGACAGAATCCCTGTGGAAAGCCGCCAGCCCGCAATTGCGGCATGCGGCGCGTTTGGGTGGCAACATCCTGCAACAGACCCGTTGTCCCTATTTCCGCGACACGGCCTACAGCCAATGCAACAAGCGCGCCCCGGGTTCGGGCTGCGCTGCGCTGGACGGAGGCGAGACGAACTTACATGCAATCCTGGGCGGGTCGGAAACCTGCGTGGCGATGTACCCCGGTGACTGGGCACAGGCCTTGATCGCTTTCGATGCAGAGGTCACGACCCGCGGCCCTGGGGGCACGCGCACAATCCCATTTGCGGACCTTCACGTGCTGCCCGGCGACACGCCCGAGGTTGAAACGATCTTGGCCAAGGGTGAAATCGTCACGGGCATCAATGTGCCCGTCATCCCGGCACTCAAGGCAAGTCACTATCTCAAGGCCCGGGATCGCGAAAGTTATGCGTTCGCCAGCGCCTCGGCTGCGGTGGGTATCGAGATGGACGGCGACACCGTCCGCGATGTGCGCATCGCACTTGGCGGTGTGGCGGCTGTGCCTTGGCGCGCCACAGAGGCCGAGGAAAGCCTGAAAGGCGGGCCGCTTACGGAAGAAACCGCACGCGAGGCCGGACGTGCTGCCTTTGCAGATGCGCAGGCGCTGGAAGGTTCCGAATACAAAATCAAACTGGGGGCCGACGTCGTCGCCGGCGCTTTGATGACTGCGCACAAACGCGCGAACGGAGGCAACTAATGGCTCAGACAATCAACACTGAAGTGACCCGAACCGACGCGCCACGCAAGGTAACCGGCACCGCAACCTATGCCGCAGATGTCATGCCCGCCGGGATGTTGCATGGCGCTCTTGCGACGTCATCAATCGCCGTAGGTACGTTAACCGCTATTGATACCGCCGCAGCCGAGGCTGAACCCGGTGTCGTTGCCGTGCTTACCCATGAAACTCTTCCGGATTACAAGACTGTCAAAGGTTTTTACGCCGGTGGCCCCGGCTCGGCCAGCTTCTGGCCGATGGAAGGCACCGAGATCAAATACGCTGGACAGCCCATTGCCTATGTCGTGGCCCAGAACGCTGCGGCGGCGCGTCGCGGCGCGCAGCTGATCAAGGCCGAGTATGAGGTCGGCGAGGCGAACGTCCACATGGACCCGGCAGACAGTTTCGTCATCGGCGCCGAAGGCGATAACAAAGGCATGGTCACGACCAAAGGTGATGTGGCGGCAGGGCTGGCTGAAGCAGCACAAACCATAGATGTGGAATACACGACCCCCTTCCAGCACCACAATCCGATGGAGATGTTTTCGGCCACGGCAGAGTGGCGCGGCGACCGGCTGACGGTTTGGATGCCGTCACAGTCCGTGCGCACCCTGCGCACCGGCATTTCCGCCGCATATGGACTTCCCGAGAGTTCGGTTCGCGTGATTTCGCCATTCGTCGGCGGCGCGTTCGGATCGAAGGCCGGTATTACCCCCTACACAATGCTGACGATCGCGGCGGCCAAGGCCGTGGGCGCACCTGTCCGTCTGATCGTCACTCGGCCGCAAATGTATACCGTGGCAACGTTCCGCCCGGAGTCTTTGCAGAAATTCCGGCTGGGCGCAGACGCCAGTGGAAAACTGACAGCATTCGAGCATATCGAGATTTCGCAGACCTCTCAGTTCGATGTTGTGATAAACCCAGGTACCCACATGACCCGGGCAATGTACGCAAGCCCGAACATCCATACTGAACAACGGGTTGCACGATCCGACACCAATACGGGTGGCTTCATGCGCGCCCCGAACGAGATGCAGACGTTCTTTGGCCTTGAGCAGGCAATGGATGAACTTGCGCTGAAGGTGGGCGTCGATCCCGTTGAAATGCGCAGGGTTAATGATACCGATCGCCATCCCGTCGCGGACGTGCCGTTTTCCTCGCGTTCACTGATGGAGTGCTACGACTCTGTATCGGACAGCTTTGGCTGGCAAGAGCGCACGCCCGAGGTTGGCAGCATGACCGATGGCGACTGGCTTGTCGGATACGGCTGCGCGACAGCGACCTATCCGACCAATATTCTCGCCTCCAATGCGCGCGTGCGGATGCAGAGCGCTGGGAACGCCTATATCGAACTGGCCGCCCATGATGTCGGCACCGGCAGTTATACTATCTTTGCCCAGATCGCTGCAGCACGACTTGGCCTGCCCGTAGGCGCCTGCGACGTTGTGATGGGTGAGGCAGATTTGCCCGTTGCGCCGCTGTCCGGCGGATCCACCACTGCGGCGTCCGCTGGGTCAGCGGTACATGACGCATGCCTGCGGATCGGTCGCCTGGTCGCGGCAGAGGTGTCCGCACAATCTCAAGGACCGCTGTCAGGCATTGATCCCGCCGCGATCACGCTCGATGATGGCGTGCTGCGCGGCCCTGACGGACAAAGCCAGCCCTTGGTTGAGGCCCTTGCCGCCACAGCAACTGGTGAGGTTGAGGCCGTCGGCGAATTCCGTCATCCGGCTTTGACGGACAAGCTGATCCGCGCGACATTCAGGGGCGGCTACGGAACCGCCGGGCCTGTCACGCCCGAATTCGCGATGTTCGCCTTTGGCGCGGAAATGGTTGAGGTCCGCGTGAACCGATGGACTCATGAAACCCGGGTGCCACGCCTGCATGGTGCCTTTGCCGCCGGTACAATCCTGAACCGGAAAACGGCTCATTCGCAATTAATGGGCGGGATGGTTTGGGGCATCGGCTCTGCGCTGCACGAAGTAACCGAAGTCGACAAGCCTCGTGCGCGCTATCTGAATGCGAACATCGCCGAGTATCTTGTGCCGGTGAATGCCGATATTCGCGAAGTGCGCGTCGAAATGCTGGAAGAAAAAGATGATTACGTGAACCCGCTTGGTGTCAAAGGTATCGGTGAACTTGGTATCGTTGGAACTGCTGCCGCCATCGCCAATGCTGTGCATCACGCGACCGGGAAACGTCTGCGCAAGCTACCAATCCGCATGTCGGATCTTGTCTGAGCACGAGGATTTTGGATGCTGCAAAGCTGGCAACGCATGGTCGGCCCGAAGATCGCTGGTGGGGTGAAAAATTCAGACCCCCGGGGGTGTCCGACTGTGGAAAACGTTGAAGTCGATACCCCGCCTGTATGAGTGCAGCCAGCACTTGGCGTGGACCCTGTTGAATGCTGAAAAAATCCGTTAGGCGCGCAAAATCATCTCGTTCACAACGTCAACCAAATCACCGCTTTTAAACGGCTTTGCTATGCGTTGTATCGTCGACAGCCAGTCAGGCAGGACAACAGTTGCATTGGTGTATCCAGTCAGGAATGCAAAGGGGATGCTTTGGTTTTGCAGTTCTTCGGCAACCGCCAAACTTGTTTTGCCTTGCCCAAGATTGAAATCCAGCAAAGCTGCAGCCAAGTCGGAACTCTTAATCTTCGTCAAAGCTGAGTTGGCGTTCGAATGCACCGATAACTGTTTGTAACCCGCCTCGGCCAGTGTCATTTCGATATCCATCGAAATAAGCGCATCGTCTTCCAGTATCAGTATTTCGCCTTCACTCACCGCTTTTCTCCAAGTCGAAATCAACCGTGAAATATAGACCGTCCTTTTCGTACTTCACAGTAACGTCGCCAGAAAGATCACTTTCCAGAACCCTTTTGATCACGAGGCTACCAAAACCGGTATGCTCTGGCTGCGATTCAATGGGCGGTCCGTCGTGTTCCTTCCAGATGATCCGCGCCTTGTTGCCATTTGCGCTTGCGTCAAGCTTGGTTTCAACGGCGATATAGCCTTCCTCAACCGATAGCGCGCCATATTTCGCGGCGTTGATGATCAATTCATGTATCGCCATGCCCAGTGCCAACGCTTCTTTTGCATTCAGCCTCAGATCGGGGCCTGTCACGCGGATACGTTCTTGATCCTCTTGCTGATAGGGGTCAGCCTCTTGGCGAATAATGTCCGAGAACCGGGCCGTCGACCAATCGGCATCGGTCAGCAGATCGTGGGTGCGCGAAATGGCGGCAAGCCGATCCACCAGACGGGCCTGGAACACAGTCGCGTCGTCCACACCTTTCAGCAGAAACTTTGAGATGGAACTGATCTGCGCCAGTGTGTTTTTCACGCGATGCTGCAATTCACCAAGCAGCAGCTTTTGATGATCGTTCTGTTTCTGGATACGCTGCATCATGCGGGTTTGGTCAGTCACCTCCCGGATACAAACACCAATTGCGAAGACGCGATCCCCTTGCCACACTGGGTAGTAGTCGCCGATCCAATTACGCTTCTCGCCTGGGGACGCCTGCGTTTCGCCTTCGATTTCAATACCAAGAGACGGCTCCCCGGTCTTCAACACTTTGTTGCATACATCCTTGAGTGTTCCGGCAAGTTCGGGCAGAAGCTCATCAAAGCTCTTGCCTATATGTTCCTCAACCGGAAAACCGTTTATCTCAGCCAGGCTTTCGTTGACGCGCACCCATCTATAATCCCTATCAACCAGCGCCAACCCGATCGGCGTGGTATCATACAAATTTTCCAGCTCAGCGTATTGCCGCGCCATGTCCCGCTCATTTTGTTTAAGCGTTTCCTCGTAACTTTTCCGTTCGGTAATATCGACGAAGGAAAGCACATATCCGTCCAGTCGGTTATCTGTCGTCCGGTAAGGTTTGATGCGCAAAAGATAGACCTCACCTGACGCTTTGATCTCGACTTCGCGCTCAAAGGACTGAAGCGTTTCGTCAACTTTATGCGCGTCGGCCTCAAGATCGGGATAGTCGATGCGGGACGATAAATCAGCGATCGGACGGCCGATATCACGCGGCCGGATCCCGAACAGTGCGACGGTTGAGGGGGTGAAATTGCGCACGCAAAATTCGCGATCCAAAAACAGGACGGCCAGATCTGTCGCCTCGAACAGGTTCTTGAGGTCGGAATTGGCGCGGGTCAGCAGGCTGTTGTTCTCTTGCAGCTCAGCGTTAACGGTTTCCAGCTCTTCGTTGATCGACTGCAATTCCTCCCGCGAGGTTTCAAGCTCCTCGTTGGACGACTGAAGCTCCTCGTTCATGCTCATCAGCTCTTCGTTTGTGCTTTTGAGCTCTTGGCCGGAGGTTTCGTATTCCTGCATCGTTGCGGTAAGTTGCTTTCGCAGTTTGACGTTTTCGGTCTCAAGGATATCCCGATCTGCGCTTTCACGTTCGCCCACCAGTTCGCCAAGATCCTCAGCGTCGAAAGCACGCGCTTCGTTCAAAACCAGGATGAATTCTGACCCGCTTGGGCCGACTTCAATGTCAATCAGGTGCGATCCATCCGACTGCGCCACCACGATATTTTCGATCTGCATCGGCTCGCCGGTCTTTTCGGCTTCCGACAGTGCCGTGCGTACCGGCAACCGCAACTCGGGGGCAAGGTATGCGTCGATCATCGTGGACGGTGTTCCCTGTGCGGGCCGAACCAGCCCAACCATCTTATGCGACAGATACAGAACCTCGCCGGATCGCGACAAAAGCGCGAAGGGCGCTGCGTAGTGGCGCAGAAATTCACGTTCAACCGATGCTTCGCGGGACAGATCAAGTGTCGTATCGGCTTGTCGGGTCGGCAGAACACTGTCTGCGGGCAACGCCTGTGGCCTGCGCGGTTTGTCCAGCAAAGCCGAATAGCTGGTTTTCGCGTCCGGGTTCTTGCGGAAGATACGATGCGTTTTGTCGACAATATCGAACAGGTCTTCTTCCCCTGCCAGCCCTTCGGACGGGCCAAGGAACAAATGCCCCCTGTGCCGCAGCGAAAAATGGAACCGGGGGATCACCTGCTTTTGCAGGTTGGCTGACAGATAGATCAACAGATTGCGGCATGAGATCAGGTCAAGCCGTGAGAATGGCGGGTCCTGCAATAGATTGTGAGGGGCAAATACGCAGACTTCGCGCAGCTTTGGGTTGGCGCGATATTGGCCATTCTCGATCTGGAAAAAACTTCTCCAGACGTTTTTCGCCCAGTTTTTCAACCGCACTGCCGGAATAAAGGCCATATCGTGCCGCGACAAGCGACGGGGTGTCGATATCGGTTCCGAACACCTGCAGGACGCGGCGGTCCTTGCGCTTCTCCATCGCCTCGATCAGAAGCATCGCCAATGAATAGGCTTCTTCGCCGGTGGAACACCCGGGCACCCAGACACGGATCGTACCTTCCTTGCCACCCAGAAGTGGCTCGATCACCTTTTCCCTGAGGACATCGAAGGCGTCGGGGTCGCGGAAAAACTGCGTTACGCCAATCAGGAATTCCTGGGCCAGCAGGTGCGCTTCCTTTTCGTCATCAAGTAGCGAAAGAAACCGCTCTACCTGTGAAATACGCAAGACTGTCATGCGACGCTCGATCCGGCGCACGAGCGTGCCGGGCTTGTAGTCCGAAAAATCGTTACCGACGACGGCGCGCAGTCGGTCCGCAAAACGCGGCAGCGCGGCTTCGATTTCATGTTTCAGACGTTCTTGATCGTCGCTTCTGTTCAGTTGCTGGCGATGCTGGATGATTTCGTCCAATCGTCCCGCAATTTGTTCCACGGGCAGGACGAAATCCACAAGGCCGGTGGCAACAGCGCTTTCAGGCATGCCTGGAAACCGCGCACCCTTGCTTTCCTGAACCAGCGCGAAGCCGCCAGCCGCCTTCACTTCTTTCAGGCCCGCCGATCCATCGCTGCCGGTGCCGGACAATACGACACAATAGGCGTCACGTTTCCGCGCCGACGCCAGCGATTTGAAGAAGGCGTCGATCGGGCGGTGCAATGCGTCATGCGTGTCGCGTTCGATCAGGCGCAGTTTGTTGTTTTCAATCCGTGCGACGGTACCGGGTGGCACCACGTAGAAACGGTTTGCTCCGATAGGATCGCCATCCTTGATCTGATTGACCGGCATGTCAGTCTGACCCTGAAGCAGCTCGTGCAGGATCGACTTTTGATCCGGCGACAGGTGCTGCACGATGACGTAAGCTGCCCCCGTCAGCGGCGCGGTGCTGGAGATCATGGTTTTGAGTGCTTCAAACCCTCCCGCAGATGCGCCGATGCCGACGACAGGTATAACAGACAACGCGGACCCCCAAGGTTCTGAAATTCAATTCCATTAACGTAGCAGTTAGCATAAGGATTGGAAACAATAAGCCCGTCCATCCGGACCGTCTACGACACCGTCGCTAAAGAGAGGCACCTGATCCCATGCAGCACCGCACTGATACAGTTGTCATCGGGGGATCAGCCGGCAGTTTCACCGCGCTCCGTCGCCTGCTGGCCGATCTACCCGAAGACTTGCCTGCCGCAGTATTGATCTGCCAGCACTTCTCCAGCATCGGTGAAGGCCACGCCGTCGATCTGTTGCGCAGATTTTCGAATATGCCGGTCGCTCTGGCCGAGGACGGGATGGACATAAGACCGGGACAGATCATTTTCGCAAGGCCGGACGTGCACATGATGATCGGTCACGATCACGTGCACCTGCGGCGGGGTGCGCATGAAAACAATTTTCGCCCAGCCATCGACCCG
>CBDTVH010000064.1:0-8616 GCA_965363665.1 uncultured Yoonia sp.
GCATGTGATGGGGGCGGAAGATCCGCAAGTCAGTGCAGCCAGCATCGTGAAGATTGAACAGGAAGGCGATGAAGAGCCGTTTATCCCTTTTGCCGCCCGCATGGGCGCGACATTCCTGCATGGTGCAGCCGTGACGATCCACAAGGCGCAGGGGTCGCAATGGGACACCGTGCAGGTCTTTGCGCCGGACCTGTTTGTGGCCGCGCGCATGGGCCGGGTCGAAGCCGGCCAGCCCTTGTGGAAACGGCTGGCCTATGTGGCGATCACACGCGCCCAGGACCGGTTGATCTGGGTGGTGCGCAACCGTTTGGCGCGGCCGCAAGGCGTGCTGCGCGTCGATGATCTTGAGGTCCCGGCAGCCCCATTGGAATTGAAGAGCGAAGAGATATGAAATCCATCATCGTCACAGGGGCCAGCAGCGGCATTGGCCGGGTCACGGCAGAGTATTTTCTGGCGCAGGGTTGGCGGGTGGGCCTGATAGCGCGGCGCGCCGATACGCTGGCTGAAGTGACCCACAAGAACGCGGTCCTGATGCCCTACGATGTGACGGATGAGGCGGCGGTCGATGCGGCTTTCGTAGATTTCGGGCACCTTGATGTGCTGTTCAACAACGCGGGCATGTTCGGGCCACAAACAACGATTGACCAGATCGCCTTGGATGACTGGAAACAGGTGGTCGATGTGAACCTGACGGGGATGTTTCTTTGCGCCCGTGCCGCCTTTCGGCAGATGCGTGGGCAGACGCCGCAGGGCGGGCGGATCATCAACAATGGATCAATCTCGGCGTTTACCCCGCGCGAAGGATCGGTCTGTTATACAACGACCAAGCATGGGGTCAGCGGGCTGACCAAGACGCTATCGCTTGATGGGCGTGCGTTTGATATCGCCTGCGGTCAGATTGATATCGGCAATGCGCGGACTGATCTGGTGTTGAACCTGGAAAAAGCGCGTTCAGCGCAAGGTCTGGACCCATTGCCCAGCATGGCGGTTGAAGACGTCGCGCGATCGGTGTTTCACATGGCAAGCCTGCCGCCAGAGGCCAACGTGCAGTCAATGATGGTGATGGCAACCAAGATGCCGCATATCGGGCGTGGTTAGCGGCGGAAGACGCTGAACGCAGCCGACGCACCCCAGCCTGCCGCAATCGCAATCGACAGCGACATCAGCCCGTAAAGGAACGGGTTTTCATGGGCCAGGTTGTAAAGCCAGCGTTCCAGCCCGACCTTTTGAACCGGGATTGTCGTGACGTAAAAGTCGATAATCTCACGCCCGCGTGTCAGGTAAATCTCGGCCTTGTAATCGCCTTCGGTCAGGTTCGCGGGCAGCGGGATAAGCGTGCGAAACAACGCTTCTTCCTCGACGGAAACGCCGGTCGGCAGTGTCTGATATAGCCCCTGCGAGGCCCGAATACGGATCAGAGCCTCGGTGAAACTTTGCGCGCCTTCAACGGTTGCGCCGACAGACCGGATCGCGCGTTTTGTGCTGATGCGGGTGTTCAGGTCTTCGGTGAATGTCAGGATTTCCTCAAGCGGGCGGTTGGTTGCCACGGCATAAAAAGTGGGGGCCACATCGACGTCAACGGACTCGGTATTGACCCAGATCCCAAGGCGGCGGTCTTTCTTGCGAACCGTCACCGGTCTGTCGGGGCCCGCGACCGTGACGATAACGCCAAGGTCACCTTCATTTTGAATAGGTCCATCGCGCTTGATCGCCCCGAATATCAGGATTTCAGACCCTTCGAAAGTGGCCGTAATCGACACGGCATCGCGGCTCAGGCCCAGCACGATTTCTTCGGCCTTTGCGGGCATCGCCAAAAGCAGGAAAAGCGCAATCAGACGGATCATGAATGGCCACCTGTGCCAAGCGAATAAAGCTCTGATGGCATCACAAGCAGATCGAACGCCAGCTTGCCGCAAACCGCAAGTACCATGATCGCCAACCAGATGCGCAGCTGCTCGGCTTTCATTCTGACGCCGATCCGTGTGCCGATTTGCGCACCGATCACGCCACCCACCAGCAGCAGAACCGCAAGAACGACATCAACGGTAAAGTTGGTGGTCGCGTGCAACATGGTCGTGAATGCAGTCACAAAGATAATCTGAAACAGGGATGTGCCGACCACCACTTTGGTCGGCATGCCCAACAGATAGATCATCGCAGGCACCATGATAAAGCCGCCACCGACACCCATGATTGCGGCCAGAATACCGACAAGCACACCAACCAGCAGGGGTGGGATGACCGAGATATAAAGGCCCGATACCCGAAACTTCATCTTGAATGGCAGATTGTGCACCCAGTTGTGCTTGCGGCGCTTTGGAACGCGGCCACCCGGCTTGGATGAATTGCGAATGGCGTTGAGGCTTTCGATGAACATCAACGAGCCGATCATGCCAAGGAAAACCACATAGCAAAGCTGCACCAGCAGTTCCACCTGGCCCAGCGCTTTGAGATAGTTGAACAGAAGAATACCAAGGCCCGAGCCGACAAGGCCGCCAACCAACAGCACCGTGCCCATCCGCAGATCGACGGTCTTTCGTTTCAAATGTGCCAGCACGCCGGAAAATGACGATGCAACGATCTGGTTGGCTTCGGTCGCAACAGCAACTGCTGGCGGGATGCCGATGAAAAACAAAAGCGGCGTCATCAAAAAGCCGCCGCCAACCCCGAACATGCCTGACAGAACGCCCACGATGCCGCCCAGTCCCAGCAAAAGGAAGATGTTCACCGAGACTTCGGCGATGGGGAGGTAAATCTGCATGAACTGTTCCGGGCGCTTGTGCCGTTGCCAGCACCAAAAACCTATCCGGCGTTCATGTCAAATGATGTAAGACAATTTATGATGCGAACGCAGCAATTCCGCCACGTGGACTTATGGGTGCGGACCTGCTGGACTTATGAAATGGATCGCAGATAACCGCGCAGGACCTTTTCCAGTTTCGCCGCCCCGATTGGTGCCATCGCTTTGGTGTGTTCGTGGCTGATCTGCTCATCGCTCAGGCCTGCGGCCATGTTGGTGATGGTTGAGATGGCGGCGGCTTTAAGACCAAGGAAGCGTGCAAGGATAACCTCTGGGACGGTGGACATGCCAACGGCGTCTGCACCCAGCATCTTGATCGCCCTGATCTCGGCGGGTGTCTCGAATGACGGGCCCGAGTACCAAGCGTATTCGCCGTCGTCCATCTCGACATTGGCTGCATCGGCGACGGCGCGCAGTCCTTTGCGGATTTGCGGGTCGTAGGCGTCTTTCATCGGCACAAAACGCGCATCTGTCGGTTCGCCGATCAGTGGGTTGAGACCGGAAAAGTTGATGTGGTCCGACAGGCACATAATTGATCCCGTCGGCATATCGGTTCGCATCGACCCGGCAGCGTTTGTCGCGATCAATGTGTCCGCGCCCAGTTCTTTCAGCACCTCAAGCGGTAGCCGCATCGCATCACCGCGACCGCTTTCGTAGTAGTGTGCGCGGCCGCCGAAGACGGCGACGCGGACACCTTCCAAGTCACCAATGACAAGATTGGGGTTGTGCCCGGACACCCCTGCATGGGGGAAACCCGGCAAATCACCATACGGGATTGAGACGCCATCGACCTCATCGGCAATATGGCCAAGGCCGGACCCAAGGATCAAGCCCACGCGCACGGGCGCATCGCCCGCTGCCCCTGTAACCTGCGCCGCAAGGTTTTCAGCGTTCTTTGACATAAGGTTCACCCCCGGCACGTGGCGGGATCGCCTTGCCGACAAAGCCTGCCAGAATAACGACTGTCAGGATGTAGGGCAGCACGTCAAGGAACTGGCCGTTGACCTGAAAGCCCACCACACGAGCGATGACATCGGATCGCAAGGACATCGCCTGAAGGAAGCCAAACAGCAGGCACGCGTAAAGCGCATACCAAGGTCGCCACTTTGCAAAGATCAGGGCCGCAAGTGCGATAAAGCCGCGACCCGCGCTCATGTCTTTGACAAACCCTGCCTGTAGGGCGGTCGCAAGGTAAGCGCCCGCGATGCCGCAAAGAATACCGCAGATACCCACAGCGGCAAAGCGCAGCCAGATGACCGACACACCTGCGGTATCAACGGCGGCCGGGTTTTCGCCCACAGCGCGCAATCGCAGGCCAAAACGGGTGCGGAACAGGATCCACCATGTCAGCGGCACCATGAGCAGGGCCACATAGACGAGGATCGTATGACCGGAAATCAGTTCGTAATAGATTGGTCCAAGAATAGGCACGTCTCGCAAGGTCTCGGCCAGGGGTAATTGGATGGGGTTGAAACGTGCGTCACCCACAAGCTGCGGCGTGCGCCCGCCCTGGGCAAACCAGCTTTGCGCAATGACAACGGTCAGACCCGCTGCCAAAAAGTTGATCGCCACCCCGGAAATCAGTTGATTACCCCGGAACGTGATGGAGGCCAGCCCGTGCACCGCCGACAGGATCATGGATGCGCCGATCCCTGCCAAAAGCCCCAGCCAGACGTTGCCGGAAACGGCCGCTATGGCAGCCGAAAGAAACGCGGCTGCCAGCATCTTACCCTCCAGCCCGATATCAAAGATACCGGCCCGCTCGGAAAACAGGCCCGCAAGGCAGGCCAGAAGAAGCGGGGTTGCCAGACGCAAGGTTGCGTCCAGCATCTGCAAGAGGGTCGCGAAGTCCATTAAGCGGCTTTCTCCATCAGGAAGGGAAAGAGGGTAAAGAAGCGGTCCGCAACCTCTGGATTGCGGTTAAGGGCTGCTTCCGCCTCGGCCTGGGTGATATCCACGGCTTGCGTGCGGTCATTACGCAGGAAGAACTGCAAACCCAGCATTGCGTCAAACCGATCATCCGTGATGAAAGGGTCATGGGGGACCCGGGGCATCACGTTTTCGGCGGGCATCAGCACGCTTGTCGGTTTTTGCAGCGCCAGCATTGCCACCAGATGCGGCGGCACATCGCCCGCCGGGGCCTGGTCGATCACGTGGTGCACCCATTGGTGCAGTTCCTCCATCGTGATCATGCCCAATGCCAGACAACTGAGCACAAAGCCCAGGTCTGCTCCGGTGTCATCATCGACACCCACTTTAAACTGTCCTGCCATCATTTTTTGCTCTCCTCATTGATAGGAATAGCCGCTCAAGCGGCATGCGCACCATATTGTCCAGTGCGCCCGTAAAGAGGATCACCAATGCCTGTATTACGATGATCAACTCACGGGGGATCGACGTCCATAGGGCGAGTTCTGCGCCGCCTTGATATAGAAAGCCGAAAAGAAGGGCCGCCAGCAATACCCCGAAAGGATGGCTGCGCCCCATCAGTGCGACGGCGATGCCGATAAAGCCCGCCCCCTCCACTGCGTTCAGGACCAGCCGTTCGGCCTCGCCCTGTACGTTGTTGATGGCCATCATGCCGGCAAGAGCGCCTGAGATAAGCATGGCAACCATGATAATTTTGGTCGGGCTGATACCCGCGTATTTTGCGGCGGATTCCGAATGCCCGAAGGACCGGATTTCATAGCCAAGCCGCGTTTTCCAGATCAGCGCCCAAAGCGCGACGCATGCTGCAAGACCGACGAAGAAAGTGACGTTGGCAGGTGCGCCGCGAAAGAATGTGGTTTCGCCGAAGTTGAACATATCCTGAAACGACGGCAGATGCGTTGCCTCTGGAAATTTTGCTGTTGCCGGTTCCATCCCGGGCGCTTTCAGGGCGCCAATCAGAAAATAATTCAGCACCGCCGCCGCGATGAAATTGAACATGATCGTGGTGATCACGATGTGGCTGCCACGCTTCGCTTGCAAAAAGGCCGGGATGGCCGCCCAAGCCGCGCCGAAAACCGCCGCCCCGATGGCTGCACCTAGCAAGGCCAGCGTCCAATGTGGCCACGGTATATAAAGGCAAATGATCGCGACGCCCAGACCCCCGATCAACGCCTGACCTTCACCGCCAATATTGAACAGGCGGGCATGGAACGCGATGGCCACGGCAAGACCCGTAAAGATAAAGTTGGTGGCATAATAAAGCGTATACCCCCAGCCATAGGTCGAACCCAAGGCGCCGTTGACCATCAGTTTCAGCGCGTCCCAAGGGTTTTCGCCAATAGCAAGGATCACGATGGCCGACAGGATCGCCGCCAGAAGGATCGAGATCAGGGGGATCAGGACAACATCGGCCCACTTTGGCATCACGTCCACGCCTCAGACCTCCTTGGCCATGCCGCTGCCAGCGGTCGCAAGTTGTTCTTCGACAGCCGCGTGCACAGGGCCACGCGGCTCTGTGGTCATCCCGGCCATGAGAAGCCCGAGCTCTTTTTCATCTGTCTGGTCAGGCATCCGCTCGCCCATTATTTTTCCGTCGAACATAACGGCAATGCGGTCCGAGAGCGACAAAATCTCTTCTAACTCCACGGAAACCAACAAAATTGCTTTGCCCTGATCCCTAAGTGCAACAATCTGCTGGTGGATGAATTCGATCGCCCCGATGTCCACACCGCGCGTTGGCTGGCCGACCAAGAGAAGATCAGGGTTACGTTCAATCTCGCGTGCCAGCACGATTTTCTGCTGGTTGCCGCCGGAAAAGCTTTTGGCGGGAAGGGATGGGTCGGGCGGGCGTACGTCAAAGCGCGCCATTTTGCCTTCGGTGTCTTTGCGGATCGCGGCATTGTCCATCAGCAGCTTGGAACGCTGGTAACGAGCGTCATGGTGATAGCCAAAGGCGGTATTTTCCCAAGCGTGAAAATCCATGATCAGACCTTCGCGCTGGCGATCCTCCGGCACATGGCTGATCCCGCGGGCGCGCCTGCTTTGCCCGTCAGATTTCGCACCGGTCAGGTCGATCTCTTCCCCATTGACCTTGACCGAGCCGGTGGCCTTTTCATACCCGCCCAGTACTTCCAGCAGTTCGGACTGCCCGTTACCCGCAACGCCCGCTATGCCCAGGATTTCGCCGGCGTGAACGTCGAAACTGACGCCCTTCAGGCGATGCACGCCTTTAATGTCGGTCACGTTGAGGTCTTTGACCTCAAGGATTTTGCGGCCGATCTGTGCGGGGGCCTTATCCACACGCAGCAACACCTTGCGGCCAACCATCAATTCGGCCAGTTCCGGCGGGCTGGTTTCAGATGTCTTGACCGTTGCGGTCATCTGGCCGCGTCGCATGACGCTGACGGTATCGGTGATCTCCATGATCTCGCGTAGTTTATGCGTGATCAGGATGATGGTCTTGCCTTCGCGCTTGAGGTTTTCGAGGATGCGGAACAGGTGGTCGGCTTCGGCTGGTGTCAGCACGCCGGTCGGCTCATCGAGGATCAGGATATCTGCCTTGCGATAGAGCGCCTTGAGGATTTCAACACGCTGCTGCATGCCGACGCCGACTTCTTCGATCAAGGCGTCAGGATCGACGTTAAGTTCGTATTCTTCTGCAAGACTTTTCAGTTCACGTCGGGCGCGCGCGAGTGAGGGCCGCAAGAGGCCGCTGTCTTCGGCCCCCAAAACGACGTTCTCAAGCACCGTGAAATTCTCGACCAGTTTGAAGTGCTGGAACACCATTCCGATGCCCGCAGCGATTGCGGCCTGGCTATCTGGAATTGCAGTTTTGCGACCAGAAATATAGATTTCGCCCGCGTCCGCCTTGTAAAACCCGTATAAAATCGACATCAGCGTCGATTTGCCAGCGCCGTTCTCACCGATGATCCCGTGGATGGTGCCGGGCATCACGCGGATTGAAATATCCTTGTTAGCTTGCACGGGACCAAAGGCTTTTGAGATACCTTTCAGCTCATTAGCAGGGGCGATAGCGTTCATTCCTCGTCTCCCATTCCGACAAACCCGATGACCTGGCGAAGCTTGTCACCGTCGCGCTGGGCAAAGTATTGGCCTCGCATCATCTCTTCTCCATCACGTTCAAAGCTGATTGTGGCGCGCAGATATCCGTTATGCTGGTTGGGCGTCCCTATTGGCCTTGCCGTTCCGCCGGGTACGTTTTTTGTAAATTCAGCCAGCATCTCGTTCAGGGCCTTGCTGCCGTGAACGGGGGCGGGGCAATGCGGGTCCGCGTAGACCACATCATCGGGTGTACATTCGTCGATGATATCGAGGCGTGCCCGTGCGTCGACTTGGCCCCATGCTGAAAAGAAACGGGTCAGAAGCTCTGCATCAGTCATCACTTACCTCTTGAATGAAAGCGGCCACGCCGATTGCTCAGCGTGGCCTGTCGTTTTACGGCCAGAAGATCGCCTTAGAAGTCGAGCGCTGGGCAGCTTTCGTCAGATGTATAGTCGTGTACGAAAAGTTCCCCGGCAGCGATTTGTGCTGCGGCCGCATCAACGGTTTCCTGCATCTCTGCCGAGATCAGTTCCGCGTTGAATTCATCCAGCGCATAGCCGACGCCTTCGTTTGCAACGCCCATCACGTTGAAGCCCACTTCAAGGTCTTCGCCCTGCGACATCGCTTCATAAACCGCGTTGTCCACGCGCTTCATCATCGAGGTCAGAACCTTGCCGGGGTGCAGGTAATTCTGGTTGGAGTCCACCCCGATCGCGAACTTCTCGCTGTCCTCGGCGGTCTGGTAGACGCCGACGCCGGTGCCGCCGGCCGCGGCATAGACCACGTCGACACCACGGTCGAACTGGCTCTTGGCCAGCTCGGCG
>CBDTVH010000065.1:0-8577 GCA_965363665.1 uncultured Yoonia sp.
AGCTGGTTCGCCTTTCTGCCAGATGGGTTGGAGAACTTTGTCGTTGCCATGATCTATCCGTTCATCGGTAAAGGCTGGCACCTGACCTTGGGCATCATGTTCATGCTGGTCGTCATCTTCCTGCCCGGTGGCCTTGTTCAAGGTGGGCAGAAAATCGCAGGTCTGTTCCGGCGCAAAAAGCCGCAAGAGGCCAAGCCAAACGCCACTGAACCGGCCGAATAAGGAGACAAACAGATGGGTTTGTTAGAAGTCAAAGGCATCAACAAGCGGTTCGGTGGCTTGCAGGCACTGGGTGACGTAAACCTGAGCATCGGGGAAAACACGACACACGCCATCATCGGGCCTAACGGGGCGGGCAAGTCCACTTTGCTGAACGTGCTGGTGGGCAAGCTGATCCCGGACAGTGGATCGGTGATGTTCGACGGGCAATCGGTGCTGGGGCGCAAGCCGCATGAGATTAACCAGATGGGTATCAGCCGGGTGTTCCAGACACCCGAGATCTTCAGTGACCTCAGTGTCTTTGAAAACGTCATGATCCCCTGCTTTGCGAAAAGGGATGGTTCTTTTCGGATGCACGCCATCGAAAGCATCTTCTCCGAGAAAGGCATTCAAGAGCAGGCAGAGGCGATCCTTGATGACGTCAATATGCTTGAAAAGAGGGACATGACTGCTTCCAGCCTGTCGCGTGGCGACAAGCGGCGCCTGGAAATGGCGATGTGTCTGGTGCAAGACCCCAAACTGTTGTTGCTGGACGAACCGACAGCGGGCATGGCGCGGGCGGACACTGAAAACACAATCAATCTGCTGAAGGAAATCCGCGAAAAGCGCGGCATCACCATGGCAATTATCGAACACGATATGAACGTCGTATTCTCATTGGCCGAGCGGATCACCGTACTGGCCCAAGGCACGCCACTGGTCGAAGATACGCCCGACAACATCAAAGGCCACCCCAAGGTGCGTGAAGCCTATCTTGGCGAAGCGCAGGTTTAGGAGACGATACGATGAACGCACCTTTCAACAAGCACGCCAATAATGCAGCAACCCACCCCGCCTACCTCAGCGTCTGGGAAATCGAGGCCTATTACGGCGAAAGCTACATCGTGCAGAACGTCAGCTTCAACATCCACGAGGGCGAGATCTTGGCACTTCTAGGCCGCAACGGTGCAGGCAAAACATCGGTCCTGCGCACGATCGCCCGGCTTGATAATCCCGAACTGAAGCATGGTGAAATCTGGCTTGATCACAAACCGTTGCATGAAATGAAAAGCCATCAGGCAGCATCGAACGGCATTTCCCTCGTACCAGAGGATCGCCGGATCATTCCCGGCCTGACGGTTGAGGAAAACCTGCAACTGGCCCAAATCGCACCGCCGCATGGCTGGTCGCTGGATCGTCTTTACGATCTCTTCCCGCGTCTGGGTGAACGCCGCAAGCAAGAAGGCGTTACCCTTTCAGGTGGTGAACAACAGATGCTGTCGATCGCCCGCGCCCTCGCACGGGATATCAAGGTGCTGTTGCTGGACGAACCCTACGAGGGCCTTGCACCAGTCATCGTGCAAGAGATTGCCAAGACCCTTGCTGTGATCCGGGATCAAGGCATCACGACCGTGATCGTGGAACAAAACGCGGTCGCTGCGTTGAAACTGGCTGATCGCGCCGTGATACTGGATATCGGCAAGGTCGTCTTTGACGGGTCCGCAAAAGAGGTGCTTGAAAACGAGCAGTTGCGCGCGCAATACCTCGCAATCTGATGGCGTTCATCCATTAATCTAAAATCGCAGAGAAACACATCTCTGCGATTAAGTCTTTGGTAATGCGAACACGCGAATCTAGCAGTATAACGCCCTCGCTTTTCGGAGCCATACCAATGGATACATCACTCAATCTTTCAAACCCCGCGGCGGTGGCCAGCAATACCGCCCCCGTTCTGCCGCGTGCTGTCACGACAAAAGTCCAGGCCGTTGAAGGCACGGACAACAGCGCGACGCTTCCCGCCAACAAACCATTCGTGGCGCAGGTCGTGACTGCGCGCCTTTCGGGGTCGGAATTCCCTCAGAACCCTGCGGAAATTGCACCGCCTGACCGAACCTTGCGCCCTTATGACGTGCCAATGTTGCCCTATGACCATGGTGAAGCGCCCGGCGCCAATGCACTGACATCATCAACAGACACCATCGAAAAAGACGCCTGAGTGTTTTTTGCAAACACCTATGCTTTCCACCTCCGCTGGCTTGCCCTATAAGCATTCTGAGCTTTGTGACGCAACGTCGCCAAAGCGCCAATAATATGGGCAACCGGCCGAGGAAAACATGGGCAACAAAACCTCTCACGATAGCGACGTCAGCTTTATTGCGGCACTGGCAGAGTTATTGCGCGATAATGATCTGACGGAACTACAGGTGAAACGGGACTATGGTGAAAACGACAGTCTGAACGTGCGCGTCAGCCGCCAGATCCAAACCGTGGTGCAGGCAAGTGCGCCCACAGCCGCCCCCATGCCAACAACAACGGCACCATCAGCGCCTGCCACACCAGCACCGCCCACAATGGAAACCGCCGATCCGGCAAGCCACCCCGGCGCTGTGACCTCACCCATGGTTGGCACGGTCTATATGTCGCCAGAGCCCGGCGCCGCACCTTTCGCGACCGTCGGCGCGACAGTCAAAGAAGGTGATACCATCCTTATCATCGAAGCTATGAAAACGATGAACCACATTCCCGCGCCCCGCGCCGGTACGATAAAACGAATTCTGGTCGAAGATGGCGGTCCGGTCGAGTTTGGCGCACCTCTTGTGATCATCGAATAAGGGCGGTCCCATGTTCGATAAAATTCTAATCGCAAACCGTGGCGAAATCGCCCTGAGGGTGGTGCGCGCTTGTCGTGAAATGGGTGTCAAATCCGTGGCCGTTCATTCGACCGCCGATTCCGACGCGATGCATGTCCGCATGGCGGATGAGGCAATTTGCATCGGTCCCCCATCGTCGGCGCAAAGCTATCTGTCCTTTCCCGCGATCATTTCCGCTTGTGAGATCACAGGCGCACAGGCGATCCACCCCGGTTATGGCTTCCTTTCTGAAAACGCTGCCTTTGTGCAGGCGGTAGAAGATCATGATCTGACATTCATTGGCCCCACCGCAGAACATATCCGTGTGATGGGCGACAAAATCACCGCAAAGGATACGATGAAGGCGCTCGGCGTGCCCTGCGTACCCGGTTCTGATGGTGGCGTGCCGACGCTGGCAGACGCCAAACGCATCGGTGAAGAGGTTGGCTATCCCGTCATCATCAAGGCGACTGCCGGTGGCGGCGGCCGCGGCATGAAGGTTGCCAAGACAGCCGCAGATATGGAACAGGCGTTTCATTCCGCGCGCGCCGAAGGCAAGGCTGCTTTCGGAAACGACGAAGTTTACATCGAAAAATACCTGACCACGCCACGCCACATCGAAATTCAGGTGTTCGGCGACGGCAAAGGCAACGCGGTGCATCTGGGCGAACGTGATTGTTCGCTGCAACGCCGCCACCAGAAAGTGTTTGAAGAGGCGCCGGGCCCCTGCATTACACCCGAACTGCGTGATCGGATCGGTAAGGTCTGTGCCGATGCTGTTGCCAAAATCAACTATATCGGCGCTGGCACCATCGAGTTCCTGTTTGAGAACGATGAATTCTACTTCATCGAAATGAACACGCGCTTGCAGGTCGAACACCCGGTAACCGAAGGTATCTTTGGCGTCGATCTGGTGCGCGAACAGCTACGCGTCGCTGCCGGTATGCCGATGTCGTTCACGCAAGATGACCTCAAGATCAACGGGCACGCAATTGAAGTGCGGATCAACGCGGAAAAGCTACCGAATTTCGCGCCCTGCCCCGGGCGAATTACCCAGTACCACGCGCCCGGCGGTCTGGGCGTGCGGATGGATTCAGCACTTTATGACGGTTATCGGATCCCGCCATATTATGACAGCTTGATCGGTAAGTTGATCGTGCATGGGCGTGACCGGCCCGAGGCGCTTGCGCGGCTTGAACGTGCATTGGGCGAACTGATCGTCGATGGCGTCGACACGACCATTCCGCTTTTCCATGCGCTTTTGGCTGAAAAGGCCGTGCAAACCGGTGAGTATAACATCCACTGGCTTGAGCATTGGCTTGAAGAAAATCTGAACTAGAGCGGTGAAGGACGGCGCGCCCACTCTGACACCGGACCTGCTTTTGCAGGCCTATCAGATAGGCGTCTTTCCAATGTCTGAGGGGCGCGACGACCCAGAGGTATTCTGGGTCGATCCTCGGATGCGCGGGATCCTTCCGCTGGACGGGTTTCGAATTTCACGCAGTTTGGCCCGCACGTTGCGGCGTGGCCGGTTCACTGTGACATATGATACTGCGTTTGAAGATGTCGTGCGCGGCTGCGCCGACAGGGATGAAACGTGGATCAACGACACGATTTTCGAGTTGTATTGCGCGCTGCATGAACGCGGCTTTGCACACGCGATCGAGGTTTGGGAGGGCGGCCAGCTTGTGGGTGGCGTCTACGGCGTCACGATCGGCGCTGCCTTCTTTGGTGAAAGCATGTTCAGCCGCGCCACGGATGCCTCAAAAGTGGCACTTGCCTATCTTGTCGACCGGCTTCGACTAGGGGGATATCAACTTTTTGATACGCAATTCATTACATCGCATCTGGCCAGCCTTGGCGCGATTGAGGTGCCGCGTGATCACTATCAGGCCATGCTGGCGGATGCGCTGTCCAAAGAAGCCTCTTTCCTCAAACCAGGCCAGATACCTGACGCTCAGGACGTGTTGCAGCGCAACGCCCAAACATCATAGCGCGGATGATCCATGGCATTCAGTGCAGGCGCAGAGGCGATCATCCAACCGGAAAACAATGGCGTGTTCTCTTTGGTATCCTGTACAAATAATTGGGTGAAGGCATCACCGGACGGATTTTCGACGGGATAGCGGCACTCGTTCAAAGTAACCGACAAAAAGCCCAGAATGGCCGTTTCACCTTGCTGCAATGACAGATCACTGACCTGCCCGGTCAGCTTGTCCAGCACCCGCAATTCTGCCGCCGTCCCATTTGCAACCTCCGGCATCACGGCTTCAGAGGGCGTTGTCAGGAACTCTTCTTCTTCCTCAATGGGTGTCGTCGTCAACTGGCCGATCAATTCATCCAACGGGATCTCTTCGATCGGGGTGGTCACAATGTCTTGCGCCGCCACAGCTGCGGCGAGCACTGAAAAACCGACACTAACAGATGCAAAAAACAACCGCATGCGGATGGCTCCTATTCGGGCGTCCACGCCTCATAGTCCGAGCGTTCAACAGGTGACTTGCGACGGATTGAACCTGCGGGCGCGTAGGCCGCCGCGGTTCCGGTCAGGTTTTCCTGATGCGGCTTTTCCCATGCTTTATGCGGAATCACGATTTCGGTCGGGGGATGATCCCATGTGTGGTGCAGCCAACCGTGCCATTCCGGTGCGACGCGCGACGCTTCGTTTTCGCCGTTGTAGATCACCCATCGGCGGCTGTCGTCGCTGTTGCGGTAAAACACGTTACCTTCCGCGTCTTCGCCCACCTTGGTGCCATTGCGGCTGGTCCACAACTGGGTGCCAAAAGACTGACCGTCCCACCAGGTAAAGATACGTTTGAAGTTGTGAGCAAGGCCCATGTCGCGTCTCCGATTGCGTGGCCTATCCATGCACCAACCGGCCCGAAAGGTCCAGTGGGTTCAAGCGGGGACCCGCGCAGTCACCTCGATTTCGATCTTCATCTCTGGGTTCTGCAACCGTGCTGAGATCATCGTGGCCGCAGGTTGTGCCTTGGCGAAGGCCTCTGACGTGAGTGGCCAGCAATCGGGCCAATCATCCTTTTCCGGCACGATGTAAGTCACCCGAACCACATGGTCCAGGCCGCTACCCGCCTCTTGCAACGCCCTGCTGATTGTCGCCAAGGCATTGCGGCACTGTGCCTGAACGCTGTCTGGCATCACCATATTGGAATAATCATAGCCTGTGGTGCCTGCGACAAAGACCCAACCGTCCGCAACCACGGCCCGGCTGTAACCAATTTGTTCTTCGAACGGTGAACCGGTGGATATGTGACGGACTGCCAAAAGCCTAGCTCGCGGTCGCTGACTCTTTCTTGTTGCCTTCATCATGGATCATCAGCGGTGCCACCTCGGATGTCACTGCTTCCTCGTTCACCACAACCTCGGTCACGGTATCCATGCCAGGAAGATCAAACATGGTGTCCAGCAGGATGTCTTCCATGATCGACCGCAAACCGCGTGCACCGGTTTTCCGTTCAATCGCACGCTTGGCAATGGCGGCAAGCGCATCTTCGGTGAAGGTCAGCTTGGTATCTTCCAGATCGAACAGGCGCTGGTATTGCTTGACCAATGCGTTCTTGGGCTGCGTCAGGATCGTGATCAGTGCGTCTTCGTCAAGGTCGGTCAAAGTCGCGATCACGGGCAGACGGCCCACAAATTCCGGGATCAGACCAAATTTCAGCAGATCCTCTGGTTCCAGATCGGTAAATATTTCTCCGATGCCGCGGTCATCATCTTCACGCACATCCGCGCCAAAGCCCATGGCAGAGCCCTTGCCGCGTTGCGCGATGATCTTGTCGAGACCCGCAAAAGCACCACCGCAGATAAACAAGATGTTGGTCGTATCCACTTGCAGGAATTCCTGCTGCGGATGCTTGCGCCCACCTTGCGGCGGCACAGAAGCCACTGTGCCTTCCATGATCTTCAACAGCGCCTGCTGTACACCCTCACCGGATACGTCACGCGTGATGGATGGATTGTCAGACTTGCGCGTAATCTTATCAACCTCGTCAATATAGACGATGCCACGCTGCGCGCGTTCAACATTATATTCGGACGCCTGCAACAGCTTCAGGATGATGTTCTCAACGTCCTCACCGACATAACCCGCTTCTGTCAGGGTCGTCGCATCCGCCATCGTAAACGGTACATCCAGAATACGTGCGAGGGTCTGCGCCAGCAGCGTCTTACCGCAACCTGTAGGCCCGATCAGCATGATGTTGGATTTCGACAATTCAATGTCGGATTTTTCGGCGTGGTTCAGCCGCTTGTAGTGGTTGTGCACGGCCACAGACAGGACACGCTTGGCATGCATCTGGCCAATGACATAGTCGTCAAGCACACCACAGATTTCCGCCGGCGTTGGCACGCCGTCGCCTGCTTTCAGGCCCGCAGTCTTGGTCTCTTCGCGGATGATGTCCATGCAAAGTTCAACACATTCATCGCAAATAAAGACGGTCGGCCCGGCGATCAGCTTGCGCACCTCATGCTGGCTTTTGCCGCAGAAACTGCAGTAAAGCGTGTTCTTGCTGTCGGTGCCGCTCGTATTCGCCATCTCAAACCTCTTGGCCCATTTGGCCGTTCAAATATAAATCGGACTGCCTTGGCCTCAACACTAGGACAGCCCGCCGAGGTCCACAATGTCAAAATGATCTTGCGCACTTTGTCGTTAACAATCCGCTAACGCCCCCGGCAGACCGCCCATAAAACGACATTTGGTCAGAAAAATGACAGACGCGACAAATGCCGCGTCTGTTGGTTGCTCTGACGCTTATCGTTTTAATCTTCAGCTTTGGTCCGGTTCTCGACGATCTCGTCGATCAGACCCCATTCCTTCGCCTCTTCCGGCGACATGAAGTTGTCACGCTCAAGTGCGGCCTCAACCTTTTTCAAAGTATTACCCGTGTGCTTGACATAAATCTCGTTCAATCGGGTCTTCAGCTTTTGGGTTTCGGCAGCATGGATCATGATATCGGTCGCCTGCCCCTGATACCCTCCCGACGGCTGGTGCACCATGACACGGCTGTTGGGCAACGAAAACCGCATGCCTTCATGGCCAGCGGTCAACAAAAGCGACCCCATGGATGCCGCCTGTCCGATCACCAAGGTGCTGACCTTGGGCCGGATGTATTGCATCGTGTCATAGATGGACAAACCAGATGTCACCACGCCGCCGGGGCTGTTGATATACATGCTGATTTCTTTTTTCGGGTTTTCGGATTCAAGATGCAGCAACTGCGCCACGATCAACTGGCTCATGCCATCATGTACCGGGCCATTCACGAAGATGATCCGCTCTTTCAGCAAACGAGAGAAAATATCGTAAGCGCGTTCACCCCGTGCGGTCTGTTCGACCACCATTGGGACAAGGTTCATATAAGTCTCGACGGGGTCTTGCATATTTACTGCCTCATGTTTGGACGGGACCGTCCTAGTTCAAATATCCTGACAGAGTCTTAGTGTTCGGGGTCAGGGGCTTCAAGGGCACTTCGGGAAACGTTTGACGAATCGTAAGTGATGACTTACGGTAAGTTATGAATTACGAAGATGCAATCACCGCGCTGGCAGACCCGACGCGCCGTATTATCGTCGAACGATTGCGTGGCGGCGCGCTTCCCGTCGCAGCCATCGCACGGGACATGGCTGTCAGCCGACCCGCAGTCAGCCAACACCTGCGTGTGCTGTCAGATGCAGGGCTGTTGACGGTCACGCCGATGGGCAATCGCAGGCTTTATGCCATTGCACCTGAAGG
>CBDTVH010000066.1:0-8554 GCA_965363665.1 uncultured Yoonia sp.
TTGAAGTCGCTTAGAATTTAAGTAGTCCCGGGTTAAGCGGTTGGTTGATCGACAAAGGCGTGGGGTTTGAAGTGCAGCAGCTTGGCTATGCTGCGATCTTTGCCTTTGCGGCGATGATCCTGATCGCGCCAACGCGCAAAGCGCGACAGGCCCTAGCGGTTCCGGCGTAGGTAAACATAGTATGCCCCATGCCCACCATGTTTCAGGTGAGCCGGCGTCACCTGCAAGATAACCTGGCGCAGCGGCGGCAGAGCCAACCATTGCGGCACCTGATGCCGCAACACACCATGGCGCGTCGGGATCGGGCCGCCATCATCGCGGTCCTTGCCTTTGCCGGTGATCACCAGGACAAGGCGACGCCCCATTGCCTGCGACCCAAGGATGAAAGACACCAACTCGGGGTGCGCTTGGGCCGTTGTCATGCCATGCAAATCAAGTCGGGCTTCGGGTTTCAACTTACCGCGTTTCATCTTGCCGAATGACTTGTTGTCCATATTCACCGGGGCGGCGGCCAAGCGATCGACCAAGGGACGCATGATATCGTGGGACCGGCCAATGCTGGCCTTCTGGCCAACCCGAAAATCGGGGGCCGGTTCGCGGGGTGCGATTGATTTCTTCGGTTTCGGCACGGGCCCCGCCTCTGGCGCGGGCCTTTCCCGCGTTGGGTGCAAAGGTGTTGCGCGTTCAGCAACCCGATCCCAAAGCGCGCGTTCTTCGGCCGATAGATGACGGGGCTTGCGCATTACCGGTTTGCCACAACCAATCGGTGCGCCATCGTCAGCGGCATCAGAACGACCATGCGACCGCCATCCTTGATCTTGCCAGCCTCGCGGCCGGCCTCATCTCCGGTCCCAAAGAAAATATCCGCGCGCTGCGCCCCTTTGATCGCCGAGCCGGTATCCTGCGCGACCATCAAACGGTTCATCGGCTCTGCGCCATCCTTTTCAATCCAGACCGGCGCACCAAGGGTTACATATGCGGGGTCAACAGCGATTGAGCGGCCTTGTGTGATCGAGCGGTTCATCGCACCCAGCGGACCTTGATCCGCCGGTACTTCGCTGACTTCACGAAAGAACACATAGCTTTCGTTCTCCCACAAAAGCGCGCGACCTTCTTTGCGGTTCTGACGCACCCAGTTGCGGATTACCGCGGCAGAGACCTGATGTGGTTCGAATATCCCGCGATCCACCAACGCCATGCCGACAGAGGAATAGTTGTGCCCATTCTTGTCGCCATACCCAACGCGCATCATGCTGCCATCGGGCAGGCTGATACGCCCGGAGCCCTGGACCTGCAGAAAGAACAAATCAACGGGATCGGTCAGCCAAGCCAGCTCTAGCTGGCGATCCGCGAGGGGGCGATCTTCGTCAATCTCGCGTCGGGTATAGTACGGCTCGCCGGGGACCAGATCATCAGGTACGCCATAGATCGGATAGCGATATGCGTCACCCCATTCGCGTGATCCGGGCAGTTGGGGTTCAAAATACCCGGTAAAAAGCATTGGTTCACCGTCCTCGATCAGGACAGGGTTAAAGAACTTTTCAAAGAAGCCGCGCGGTTCGGGGTTTGTCTTGGCAAACTCACAAAGGACGGCCCATTGGGGATCATCCAGATCGCGGCAGGGATTGGTGAAAACATCAAAGGCGGCCTGATGGTCATCATCACGCCACCCCTGCAAGTCATCAAACGTCAGCTGGGTATAAGTCGTCTCAGCCATTGCACCGCTCGCGAGTGAGAAGAGAACGCCGCACCGACAAATCCAGCGAAGGATCATTCGCCGGTGGCAACAAGCCGCCAGTTCGGATCGCCTGCATCCATTTTACGGGCAAACGTCCAGGTATCTTTCTGGCGCTTGATTTCGGTATCGCTGCCTTCAATGACATCGCCCGCGTTGTCGCGCACGATAGATGTCATTTCCGATTTGAAGCGGACGGAAATTTCGCCTTCTTTGGTGACGTCGTCAAAGGTGGCTTCGGTCAATGTCATATCGCTGATGCCAATAAACTTGGCTTCAATCGTCAGCCCCTGACGCTGGCGTTCATCCACGACGGAAGCAAAAGCCTCGTAAACGTCCTCGGAAATAAAGGGTACGATGCTGTCCAGATCGCCGTTTTCAAAGGCCATCAGGATCATTTCATAGGCACCACGCGCGCCGCCCAGAAATTCGCTGACGTTGAACGATGGATCAACGCGCTTCATGCTGGCCAGTGCCTTGGCGGAGTCCGATCCCTCTTCGACATGGTCGGTGATATCCAGATCAGGGCCACCTTCGATGACATCGAAATCAGGCTTACCCACACGTGACGCAGGCTCTGGCCGGTTGACGGCGGGTTTCTCAAATCCTTCACGTGTGCCAAGCACACCGCGCAGGCGTAAAATCAAGAAAACAGCGATGCCAGCAAGCACCAAAAGCTGAATAATCGGAGAGTTCATTTTGACCTCGTTCAGGGGAAGGCATGGAAACACACCCTTTCGCTCCTTATGTAGGTCGCAGGCGGGGCTGAGTCCACCTTACCGCCGAACATGTTATGAAAGGCACACCATATGTGGCTGTTAATTGCTTTTATTGCGGTTCCCATGATCGAAATCGCCCTGTTCATTCAGGTTGGCGGGGTCATTGGCATCTGGTGGACACTGCTTATCGTCCTGCTGACGGCGATTGCCGGGTCATATCTGGTGCGCAGTCAGGGGCTGCGTGAAATCCAGAACCTGCAAAGGTCGTTTTCAGAGCTGCAAGACCCGACCGAACCTTTGGCGCATGGCGCGATGATCCTCTTTGCGGGTGCACTTTTGCTGACGCCCGGCTTTTTCACTGATGTCGTCGGTCTTTCGCTGCTTGTGCCGAATGTTCGTCGTGCCGCTTTTGTCTGGGCAAAGTCCAAGGTGAAGGTACAACGGTTTGAAATGGGCGAAGGCGCGCCCCAGCGCCCGCAACCGACCGGTGATCGCGTGATCGACGGCGATTTCGAGGATGTGACGCCGCAGAAAAACCGCCCCCAAGGCCCGTCAGAGTGGACCCGGGATTGAGCCTGCACATTTAGGCTGATAGGAACGCGCCAACCTTATTTGACAGGAGCAGTTTCCAATGACCGACACACCTGAAAACGGTGCAGCCGCCGCACCTGCGGCCCCACAAATCACCAGCCGCGTTCTGGCGCAATACATCCGCGATATGTCTTTTGAAAACATCCTCGCGCAGAAGGGTGTCACCGGCGACGCCCAGCCTGAAATTCAGGTGCAGGTCAACCTTGATGCACGCAAGCGCAAGGTCGACAACCAATACGAAGTGATCACCAAGCTGAACATCACCAGCAAGACCAAAGAAAAGGGTGATCCGCTTTTCGTGCTTGAGATCGAATATGCAGGCGTATTCCACGTGGAAGGTGTGCCAGAGGATCAGATGCACCCTTATCTGCTGATCGAATGCCCACGCATCACATTCCCGTTCCTGCGTCGGATCGTCAGCGACGTGACACGCGACGGTGGCTTCCCGCCGCTGAACCTTGAAACGATTGATTTCCTTGCTCTCTACCGTGCTGAACTGGCACGTCGCGCGGAAACAGAAAAAGCAAAGCCGAACTAAGCCAAACGCCTAGTTTTTCCAGACAGCGCCATCGCCCAACTGCTCGATAAAGGCAGCATGGGCGGCGGCTTCTTCTTTTGTCAGCTTGGGTGCCAATGGCTCTGGCCGCGGTATGGGGCGCCAATCATCAAATTGACCGCCTGCGGATTGGCTTCTGGTATCAGCCGCCAAGGCAAAGTCCGGCTGGCGTCCGCCGATCAGCTCCAGATACACTTCGGCCAGGATTTCGCTGTCCAGCAATGCGCCGTGAAGCGTGCGCGAACTGTTGTCGATCGCAAACCGGCGACACAGCGCATCCAATGATGCAGGCGACCCGGGGAACTTTCGCCGTGCAATTGCCAGTGTATCGACCGCCTGATCCATCGGCAAAAGCGGGCGGTTGACCCAACCCAACTCAGCGTTGAGGAATTTCATATCGAAGGCGGCGTTATGAATCACCAGTTTGGCATCACCAATGAAATCGACAAAATCCTGTGCGATATCCTTGAATAGCGGCTTGTCGCGCAATGTTTCCTGCCCGGGCTTGGGGTCTTGTGGCGGTTCAAGCAAATCAGGCCCAATGCCATGGACGCCAAAAGCCTCGGCAGGCATGGACCGCTGTGGGTTGATATACTGGTGATAGGTGCGGCCCGTCGGGACGTGCCCCATCAATTCGACCGCGCCGATTTCAACGATCCGGTCACCTTCGTGTGGTTCAAAACCCGTCGTTTCCGTGTCGAGTACGATTTCACGCATCAGCTTGTTGCCCTATCAGTTCTGCAATGAGTTGTCGCACGGCCTTTCGGGTATCGTCCAGTGTCAGCGTTTCGATAATATGGTCTGCCAGCGCGCGCTTTTCAGCATCGGGCATTTGTCGTGCCAGGATGCGGTTGAATTGTTCTTCGGTCATTCCCGGCCGGGCCAGAACGCGTTCTTTTTGCATCTTGGCCGGTGCGGTTACGACAAGGACGGAACTGAGCCAATCCTGGGCCTTTGTCTCAAACAAAAGCGGGATGTCAAAGATGACAAGCGGCCCTGTGTGCGCTTGAAGGAAAGCGGCGCGATGTTGCGCGACCAAGGGGTGCACTATTTCTTCAAGTTTACCCATGACGCTGAGGTCTTCGGCGATCATCTGCTTCAAAAGATCGCGGCTGACGGCCCCATCAAGTATTGCACCAGGCAGGGCGGCATTGATCGGTGCAACCGCAGACCCCCCTTTGGCGTAAAGTTCGTGAACGGCCACATCCGCATCCCAGACAGGGTAGCCTTCGTCACGAAACATCTGGGCCGTTGTAGATTTTCCCATCCCGATCGAACCGGTCAATCCCAACAGATGCGTCATGACAGAACGGCCCGCCGCGTTGCCTCGTCGACTTCCGGGCGCTGGCCGAACCAACGCTCAAATCCCGGCACACCCTGGTGCAGTAGCATACCCAACCCGTCGACAGTGGTGCATCCCTTTTCAGCGGCAGACTGAAGGAACGGTGTTTGAAGCGGATTGTAGACGATGTCGGTAACCACTGCCCGTGGTGACAGTGCATCAAGAGAGACTTTGAAGTCTTGCGCCCCAACCATGCCAAGGGATGTTGTGTTGATCACGGTGTTTGCATCTTCCAGCATTTTGTCAGCCTGAACCCAGTCTACTACGCTGACGCGCGCGCCAAAATCAGCGCGCAGTGCTTCTGCCTTGGCGCGGGTTCTGTTGGCGATGATGATTTCAGGGACACCGGCATCGGCTAGTGCGACAATAATCGCACGTGCCGCACCACCTGCGCCGAAAATGGCGGCGGGGCCGGCCTTGGGGTCCCATTCGGGGGCACCTTGGCGCAGGTTAGCCATAAAACCATAACCATCTGTATTATCAGCAAAAATCCTGCCGTCATTTTTGAAAATAAGCGTGTTTGCAGCACCAATCAACGTCGCCCGGTCGGTAATTTGATCCGCAAACTGCATGACGTGCACTTTATGGGGGATCGTGACGTTCGCACCGATAAAGCCCTGACCCGGCAAATCACGCAGCGTGGTTTCAAGGGCGTCTTCGGTGACCTTCAGTGCCGTATATTCACCCTCGATACCATAGCGTTTCAGCCAATAGCTGTGCAGTGTGGGAGAAAGGGAATGGCTGATCGGATTGCCGATGACAGCAGCGCGTGGGATATTTGTCATGACGGCAATGTTCCGCGAAGTGTGAGGTATGACAAGAGTTCAAGAAGCGGCAAACCAAGGACATTGAAATAATCTCCTTCAATGCGTGTAAAAAGTCGCACTCCTTCTTCTTCTAGCTTATAGGCGCCGACGGAATGTTTGATGCTGTCCCAGTTGCGATCTACGTAATCGGCAAGGTAAGCATCTGACGCGTCGCGCATATGGAGCCGGACGACGCCGACATGCCGCCAAAGCGGTTTGCCATCACCATAAATGATGGCAGCAGACAACAGTTGATGCTTTTGCCCACGCAAAGCCCGCAGTTGGAAAAGCGCGTGTTCAGGGGTTTGTGACTTGCTGAAGATGTCCTGTCCCAGCGCCAGAACTTGGTCACAGCCAATGACAAGTGCATCCGGGTGGCGGGCTGCGACACGCTGCGCCTTTAATTCGGCGAGGCTGTCTGCGATATCTCGGGGCGAGGCACGTTCAGCCTGGAGCGATGCGCGAATGGCATCTTCGTCAACGCGGGCTAGTGAAACCTGGAAATCGAGGCCAGCATTCTTGAGGAGCTGGGCGCGAATTTCGGATCCTGACGCGAGAATGATTGGTGCGCTCATGTGGATAACCTTTGGGACAAAGCCTGTGTCACAGGAAGGAGGATTTCAGCATAACTAGCATCTTGACGGGATTTGGGTAGAAGTCTGGTCGCTGAAGGTCCGTCGCTTGCGTTTCTCCACGGTGGGTATGGATAACTTGGCCCTGTGGAAGAATCGGCCGTTGTCGTGAGTCAATGCCAGAAGTGCGAGTATCGTGAGACTGTTGCCGAATAATAAGTATATGAAAATAAATATAAAAAGGTGTTCTATAGTGATGATTGGGAATTAAATTTGGCAAGCTGGCTTTGGGATAACTCTGAGGATCAATTAAGAACCCACAGAAAATGGACAGACAAACAACAACAACATCTTTTCTTCTTCTTAATATTTATTAAGGAAGAGCAGGACCGGGAAAGCAGGAACACATGATTGATTTACTGGGCAGTATCTATCCATGGATCAAGGCCGTCCATATTATGGCGGTGATCGCCTGGATGGCGGGTCTGTTCTATTTACCAAGATTGTTTGTTTATCATGCGGAACGGGCAACCGTGGGATCCGAGTTGGATCATACGTTTCAGGTGATGGAAGAAAAGCTGCTGCGGGTGATCATGACCCCGGCGATGATTGTGGCCTGGGTTGCCGGTCTGATTTTGATTGGATTGGGCGCGTTTGATTGGGGTGCTGCGTGGTCTTGGGTGAAGATCGTATCGGTCATTCTGATGACAGGCGCGCATGGCTGGATGAGTGCGCGGCGCAAGGAGTTTGCAGCAGGGACCAACACGCGTACCGGGCGGACGTATCGATTGTTCAACGAGGTACCGACGGTTCTGATGGTGTTCATTGTGGTGGCTGTGGTTGTGCGGCCTTTCTGAGCTTTGATTGACTCTGTCACGGACCTTGCTTAAAGGTGTCTCAACTTCCCGTCCGGGAAAGTGATTTTCCATTTCTAGCCGAAGTAATGCCCAGCTTGATGCGGGCATCAGGATTTATTCATGTCACAGCACCGTCTGAACCTTGCCGATCTGAAAGCGCAAAGCCCGAAGGATTTGTTATCTTTGGCCGAAGAGCTGGAGGTTGAAAACGCCTCGACCATGCGGAAGGGCGATATGATGTTCGCCATCCTCAAGGAGCGGGCTGACGAAGAGTGGGTCATCGGTGGGGATGGTGTTCTGGAAGTGTTGCAGGACGGGTTTGGTTTCTTGCGGTCGCCAGAAGCGAACTATCTGCCCGGTCCGGATGATATCTATGTATCCCCTGATATGATCCGGCAACATTCGTTGCGGACCGGTGATACCGTTGAAGGTGTGATGAAAGAGCCAAACGACAACGAGCGCTATTTTGCGCTGATGTCAGTTGAGAAAATCAACTTTGAAGAACCCGAGCGGGCAAAGCACAAGGTGGCATTTGATAACCTGACGCCGCTTTATCCTGAAGAGCGGTTCAAGCTGGAAATCGAAGATCCGACGATCAAGGACAAGTCGGCGCGGATCATTGATTTGGTGGCACCGATTGGTAAGGGTCAGCGTTCGTTGATCGTGGCGCCGCCACGGACAGGTAAGACGGTTCTGCTGCAAAATATCGCCAACTCGATCGAGAAGAACCATCCAGAATGTTACCTGATCGTCTTGCTGATTGATGAGCGGCCGGAAGAGGTGACTGACATGCAGCGGTCCGTGAAAGGTGAGGTTGTATCGTCGACCTTTGATGAGCCGGCGACACGTCACGTGGCGGTGTCTGAGATGGTGATTGAAAAGGCCAAGCGCTTGGTAGAGCACAAGCGGGACGTGGTGATCCTACTTGATTCGATCACGCGTCTGGGCCGGGCGTTCAACACGACTGTGCCATCGTCGGGTAAGGTTCTGACGGGTGGTGTAGATGCGAATGCGTTGCAGCGACCGAAGCGCTTTTTTGGTGCAGCGCGGAATATCGAAGAAGGTGGCTCCCTGACGATTATCGCAACGGCCCTGATTGATACCGGATCACGGATGGACGAAGTGATCTTTGAAGAATTCAAAGGCACGGGTAACAGCGAGATTGTTCTGGACCGTAAGGTGGCTGACAAGCGTGTCTTCCCGGCGATGGATATTCTGAAATCCGGTACGCGGAAAGAAGAGCTGTTGGTGGATAAGGGCGACCTGGCCAAGACGTATGTGCTGCGCCGGATTCTGAACCCGATGGGGACGACCGATGCTATCGAGTTCTTGATCGGGAAGCTGAAACAGACCAAGACGAATGCTGACTTCTTTGA
>CBDTVH010000067.1:0-8507 GCA_965363665.1 uncultured Yoonia sp.
TGCTGGAACACCCGCCGCTTTACACATCCGGCACCTCGGCCAAGCCGGATGATCTGGTCGATCCTGACCGTTTCCCGGTTTATGCGGCTCGCCGCGGCGGCGAATATACCTATCACGGGCCGGGCCAGCGCGTCGTTTATGTCATGCTCGATGTCGGCAAGCGGGGCCACGATGTGCGCCGGTTTGTCAAAGATCTTGAGAAATGGGTGATCGCCACCCTGGATACCTTCAACGTAAAGGGTGAAATCCGTGAAGGTCGCGTCGGCGTTTGGGTTGAAAGGCCTGATAAACCGCGCAACGCGGACGGGTCACAGGCAGAAGACAAAATCGCGGCTTTGGGCATCCGCTTGCGCAAATGGGTGTCTTTCCATGGGCTGTCAATCAACGTTGAGCCGGACCTGAGCCATTTCGACGGCATCGTCCCCTGCGGCATCCGTGAGCATGGGGTGACGTCGCTGGTTGATTTGGGGCTTCCGGTCACGATGGACGACCTTGATGTGGCGCTGAAAGCCAAGTTTTCAGATGTTTTCAGCGATTGATCACCGCAACCTCATAAATCGGCACTGAATTCCGAAATCAAAGATGCAACGACGGCGTTCAGCGCTTCCCTTGGTGTCGCGCCAGCATCCAGAGCAGCCGCATGAACCTTGCGCTGCTGATCTGCGCTGGTGCCATTTGCCAATATATCACGCGCGGCGTTCACCTCTGCCTGACACTCAAGGGTTTCGGCGTCCTCTGCGATCAGTTCAATGATTTCATCGACGGCCTGCGAGAATGGAATCAAGGATTTGCGCCCAAAGTCGATCAACCCTTCGGACACACCATAGCGCTGCGCGCGCCACCGGTTTTCACTTATCATGAAGTTCTGTTCGACGCGCCACCCATCGCCCTCCATTGATTTGCGCCACAGCATCCGGGTCAGGCATTGGGTCAGCGCCGCCAGTGTCAGCGTGACCTCCATGCGCGGGGCTACATCGCAAATCCGGGACTCGATTGTCGGAAATTTTGATGATGGCCGCAGATCCCACCAGATTTTCGAGGCGTCTTCGATCAGACCCAAATCAATCAAGGTCTCGACCGTGGAAGAGAATTGCGCCCAGTCCTTCATGTAAGGCGGCAGGCCCGTGCGCGGCAGGTTGTCAAAGACCGTCAGGCGGTAAGAGTTCATGCCCGTATCCTCGCCCTGCCAATAAGGTGAGGACGCAGACAGTGCATGAAGATGTGGCAGGAAGTATTTGAGCTGGTTCACTAATTTTATCCGCATGTCTTCATCTGGAATGCCCACATGCACATGCATTCCACAGATCAGCATACGGCGCGCGACCCCAGCCAAATCGCGGCGCAATTTGTTGTAACGCTCTTTGTCGGTGTGGTGCTGATCCTTCCAGTCGGCGATCGGGTGGCAAGATGCCGCAATCGGGGCAAGCCCGTAGTCTGCGGCATGACGTGCAACGGTCTGACGCAAGTAAGCAAGGTCACTGCGGGCCTCGGCGATTGTTTTGCACACGCCTGTGCCGATCTCGATCTGGCATTGCAGAAATTCGGGGCTGACTTTGCTTTCAAGGTCTTTCTTGCAAGCCGCAATCAGGCTGTCGGGCGCGTGCGCAAGCGCGTAGGTCTTTTGATTGACCAGAAGGTATTCTTCTTCGATGCCTATGGTGAACGGCGGCGTGTCTTGACCCATTGCAAACCTCTTCTTCGTTAATATTAGCCTAGCGCCAATCCGATCACCTGTCAGCGGCCCAAATCAAACCTGCCCCTGCGCCAAAGTAACCCAATAGAATCGGTGTATCCTTTGTTGCTCCTTAAGCATCAACCCATTAGAACCGTGCCAAATGTCCGCCTTCCAACGAATCCGGCGGTGTTAAGAAGTAGCCAATACGAGGAGAGCCACATGGCAGACGCAGCCATCCACGGCGACGCACACGAAGACGAGCGCGGTTTCTTTACCCGCTGGTTTATGTCCACGAACCATAAAGATATCGGCATATTGTATCTGTTCACCGCAGGTATCCTTGGCTTTATCTCGGTCGCCTTCACCGTTTACATGCGCATGGAGCTTATGGAGCCAGGCGTTCAATATATGTGCCTTGAAGGCGCACGTCTGACAGCCGCGGCTGCTGGTGATTGTACGCCGAACGGACACCTTTGGAACGTTTTGATCACCTACCACGGTATCTTGATGATGTTCTTTGTGGTTATCCCCGCCCTCTTTGGCGGCTTTGGCAACTACTTCATGCCGTTGCAGATCGGTGCGCCTGACATGGCGTTCCCGCGTCTGAACAACCTGTCTTACTGGATGTTCGTGGCCGGTGCGTCGCTTGGTGTCGCCTCGATGCTGGCACCGGGTGGTAATGGACAGGCAGGGTCCGGCGTTGGCTGGGTCATGTATGCGCCGCTATCGACCTCGGAAACCGGCATGTCGATGGACCTTGCGATCTTTGCGGTCCACCTGTCGGGTGCGTCCTCGATCCTTGGTGCGATCAACATGATCACGACCTTCCTGAACATGCGCGCGCCGGGCATGACCTTGCACAAAGTGCCGCTTTTTGCATGGTCGATCTTTGTGACCGCATGGCTCATCCTTCTTGCCCTGCCTGTTCTGGCCGGTGCGATCACCATGTTGCTGACGGACCGGAACTTTGGCACGACCTTCTTCCAGCCCGAGGGCGGCGGTGATCCGGTCCTTTACCAGCACATTCTGTGGTTCTTCGGGCACCCAGAGGTCTATATCATCGTCATCCCCGGCTTTGGCATCATCAGCCACGTGATCGCCACCTTCAGCCGCAAACCGATCTTCGGCTATCTGCCGATGGTCTACGCGATGGTCGCAATTGGTGTTCTGGGCTTCGTTGTCTGGGCGCACCATATGTACACGGTGGGTATGTCGCTGACGCAGCAGTCCTACTTCATGCTGGCGACAATGGTGATCGCGGTGCCGACAGGTGTGAAGATCTTTAGCTGGATCGCCACAATGTGGGGCGGATCGGTTGAGTTCAAAACACCGATGCTTTGGGCGATGGGTTTCTTGTTCCTGTTCACTTTGGGCGGCGTCACAGGCATCGTTCTGTCTCAGGCTGGTGTGGACCGTGTTTATCACGACACGTACTACGTTGTGGCCCACTTCCACTATGTGATGAGCCTTGGTGCGGTCTTCTCGATCTTCGCGGGTATCTATTTCTACCTGCCGAAAATGTCGGGCCGCATGTATCCTGAATGGGCAGGCAAGCTGCACTTCTGGGCGATGTTTATCGGTGCCAACCTGACATTCTTCCCACAGCACTTCCTGGGTCGTCAGGGGATGCCTCGCCGCTACATCGACTACCCAGAGGCATTTGCCTACTGGAACTATGTATCCAGCTGGGGTGCTTTCCTGTCCTTCGCATCGTTCCTCTTCTTTATCGGTGTGTTGGTCTGGACCCTGACGAAGGGTAAGCGCGTCACCGAGAACAACCCATGGAACGAATATGCAGACACGCTGGAGTGGACATTGCCAAGCCCACCACCAGAGCACACGTTCGAGACGCTTCCAAAGCAGTCTGACTGGGACAAAAAGCACGCGCACTAGTGCTGTTGACATAAAGAAGAAGGCTCCGCTTTTCGGCGGGGCCTTTTTTGTTTTTGAGGTTGCGCTGAAACTACCCCGTAACGCCGACTTTGTATTCGCAAAACTGGATATATTGCAGCACCACATCGTCCTTTTCAATTTGAAGGACGCCAAGCTGTGGCGCTTCTTGAGGCAACACACAACTGGCCCAGTCCCACGCGGGTCGTGGCGCGGGTGCTTGAAATGAAAGCGCCCCAATCGTGGCAAAGGGAATACCCCGAATTTGACCCGCAGTCGGGCGATGCACATGCCCCATGAAGAGGTGTTTCACGTTCGTGTGTTCGCTGATGAGATCAAGAAACGCCTCAGCATCCTGCAACATGATCTCGTCTTGTGGCGGCAAGCCAAGCGCAAAAGGCGGATGGTGCATAAAGATATAGGTAGGTTTTCGCGGAGATCGTCGCAGGGCCGCATCAAGCCATGCTTGTCGGGCCTCGCAGAATTGCCCTGCATGGGACCCAATCAGGTGCGTATCGAGACAAATGAAAGTCTCATCAGGTGTATCGACAGTGTATTGCACAAAGTCGGGCATTGTGTTTGCCGGCAGCGCCAGATGCTGACGACATCCGGCGCGGTCATCGTTGTTTCCGACCAAAGGATAAATAGGTATCTTCGACTTTGCGAGGTATCGTGCGATGCCTGCATAGTCATCTTCCGCATCATCGCCGACCAGATCACCTGACAGCACCGCAAAATCTGCGTCCGCGTAATTTGCATTAAGATACGTTAACGCGGCATCCAACCGCGCGCGCGGATCAAGCCCATCTATGGTGCCCTTTTCTTGAAAATGGGGGTCAGACATCCAGATAATCTTTGTCACACGACAACCCTCATGGTTTGCGTTAGCTGCACCATTTCAGCTTGGTCCAAACCAGGCCGGATCACAATCCTTCCAAAAAGCGACGGTCTGCCACGCTTGATCATCTGCGCTTACATACTAAAACCACCTCATGCCCTACGAATGGACCCCTGAACAACCGCACGACAATGCCCATTGGCAACTCAGCCTCTGGCCCTATCGGTCACTGCTGCGTAAGGATTTCGTGCTGTTCATCGGCGCCACTGCCGCTTTGGTATCACTGCCTTTGCTGACACTCTTGGGGCAAGCTGTGCTTTGGGGTTTGTTGCCGTTCTTTGCCTTGATGATCGCAGGCGTCTGGTACGCCTTGCACGTGAGTTACAAACGCGGCGAGGTTCTGGAAGAGCTGACGGTCGATGAAGCCCACGCGCACTTGACCCGTCACAACCCCAAAGGCGATGTGCAGGAATGGGAGGCGAACCGCTATTGGGTGACCGTTCATCTGCATCCCAAGGGTGGGCCAGTTGAAAACTACATCACCCTGCGCGGTGGTGACCGCGAGGTTGAGATCGGTGCGTTTCTGGACGCAGAAGAGCGCTTGTCGCTTTATGATGATCTGAAGCGTGCGTTGCGCGCATAGGGCGGGTGGTGACAGTCACCCTATCCAAGGCGATCCTTGACCATCGGTCCGGCTTTGCCGAAATCCATGCGGCCAGTGTATTTGCTCTTGAGCACGCCCATGACCTTACCCATATCCCGGATGCTTTCAGCGTCGACTTCGGCAATGGCCGCATCAACGGCCTTGGCCGCCTCTTCTTCGCTTAGCTGCTTGGGCAGGAACTCTTCGATGATCTTGATCTCGGAAAGTTCTTTCTCGGCCAGCTCAAGCCGCCCGCCTTCTTCATAGGCGCGCGCGCTTTCCTGACGCTGTTTCACCATACGGCCCAAGATCGCAAGAATATCAACATCGCTCACACCGGCCTCATCGTCACCAGTGCCGCGCGCGGCGATATCCTTGTCTTTGATGGCTGCGTTGATCAGTCTAAGCGTCGAAAGGCGATCTGCTTCTTTCGAACGCATCGCATCCTTGAGGGCCGCATTGAGCCGGTCGCGCATGTCCATAAATGTGTCCCGTACATTTGTCGTCAAACGAACGCCAAACATAGTGCGCCCATGCCCAAGAAACAAGGACCAACGCCGCGACGTCACCCCTTGTTTGCAAGGGTGCGATCCGCCCTTGACCCGCGCGCCTGCCCTGCGTACACCCGGCCCAATTTGGCATTTTTGGAGATCGATGATGGCACAGAAACCAACGGCCTGTCTGGCCCTTGCCGACGGAACGATCTTCTATGGTATGGGCTTTGGCGCAACCGGCGAAACGGTCGCGGAACTTTGCTTTAATACCGCCATGACGGGCTATCAGGAAATCATGACCGATCCGTCCTATGCCGGTCAGGTCGTGACCTTCACCTTCCCCCATATCGGCAATACCGGCGTGAACCCCGAAGACGACGAAACCGCTGATCCGGTCGCCGAAGGCATGGTCGTCAAGTGGGACCCGACCCAGTCATCCAATTGGCGCGCTACCGAGGAATTGACAACATGGCTAACCAAGCGCAATCGCATTGGGATGGGCGGTGTCGATACACGCCGGCTGACGCGGGCTATCCGGCAGCAAGGCGCGCCGCATGTGGCACTCGCACATGATCCCGACGGTAGGTTTGACATCGAAGCCTTGGTACAGAAAGCACGCAGCTTCCAAGGCCTTGAAGGGCTTGACTTGGCCAAGGACGTGACATGCGTGCAGTCCTATCACTGGAATGAAATGCGGTGGGCCTGGCCCGAAGGATACAAACCCCAAACCGCCCCCAGGCACAAAGTTGTCGCCATTGATTTTGGCGCCAAGCGCAACATCCTGCGTTGCCTTGCAAGTGCGGGTTGCGATGTGACAGTCATGCCTGCAACGGCAACTGCCGAAGATGTACTGGCCCTGAACCCTGACGGCGTGTTTTTGTCTAACGGCCCCGGCGATCCGGCGGCAACAGGCGCGTATGCGGTACCGATGATAAAGGGGGTTCTTGACGCCGATCTGCCGGTCTTTGGCATCTGCCTTGGGCACCAGATGCTGGCCCTCGCAGTTGGCGCCAAGACGATCAAGATGAACCACGGGCACCACGGTGCGAACCATCCTGTGAAGGACATGGAAACCGGCAAGGTTGAGATCACGTCAATGAACCATGGGTTTACCGTTGACAGCCAAACCTTGCCTGAAGGCGTCATGGAAACCCATGTTTCACTTTTTGATGGCAGCAATTGCGGCATTCGCATCGCCGACCGCCCGGTGTTCAGCGTGCAGTACCACCCAGAAGCAAGCCCCGGTCCGCAGGACAGCTATTATTTGTTCGAAAGATTTGCCGAAGCGATGAGTGCTTAACCAGCAATTAACCTCATTCGGTCAAATTGCAGCAACGAAGCCGTCATGTGTGTATCGACGTGTTCAGGTTTGCTTCGTGCACTTGGTTAAGTGGGCTGCAGTAGGGCTATTCTGCAGCTTCCACCGCCTCTGCATCCAGTTTCAGCCGCGTGACAAACGCCTCTGAAATGTGGTCGCGCAGTGCCTTATAGGCCGCATCACCGTCGCCTGCCTCGATCGCGCTGACGATTGCTGCGTGCTCCAATAGCGTCTGATCACCGCGGCCCTCTGCCGCGATCGACGTCGTTGCCAACAGCGCCATCGACCTGTGCACAAGGTCAAGCTGCTGCACCAGAAAGCGATTATGCGAAGCAAGATGGATTTGCTTGTGAAACCGGCGATTGGCGCGGCTTAGTGCCTTGGGGTCACCCACCAATTTCTGATCGGCATCCAGCATGTCGCGCAGGACCTTGACCTCTTCGGGGGTGGCATGACGTGCCGCGAGGCGGGCCGCCAACCCCTCAAGTTCGCCGCGTACCACATAAAGTTCGGACAACTGGGAATGATCAAGCGAGGCGACGATCAACGAGCGCCCGTCGCGCGTCAGCAATGATTGCGTCTCCAGCCGCTGCAACGCCTCGCGGATGGGGGTGCGTGACACGCCAAACCTTTCCGCCAGCTCGCTTTCAACCAACCGATCACCCGGTTTGTAGACGTGGCTGTCGATCGCTTCCAGGATCAGGGCGTAGGCGTCTTTCTGGGACGCGCGGGGGTCATGCATCAAATCGTACCTTTCGTGCTGCCCCGACCATACGCCCGTGCCCGCCCCGCAATCAAGCCAAAGCAATTGCGTGTGCCTGATAGGAGGCATAATCTGTAGAAATGATAGCCCAGCATTTCGCCCATGTAAAAACATGGGTTTTTGATCTCGACAACACGCTTTACCCGCCTTCGGCCGATCTCTTCGGCCAGATGGATGGGCGTTTTTCAGCATATGTGGAACGGTTGACCGGCCTGGACCGGCCCAGCGCGCTGCGATTATGCCGAGAGTACTGGGACACATATGGATCGACCCTTACCGGGCTGATGGAACATCATGACGTCGACCCGCATGATTTTCTGGCCGATGTCCATGACATCGACATATCGCATCTGACCGAGGATGAAGCGCTGACAAAGTCGATCAAAGCGTTAAAGGGGCGCAGGATCGTCTTTACCAATGGCTCTCAAAACCACGCCAAACGGGTACTGGCAGCCCGCGGCCTGACCCGTCAATTCGACGCGGTTTATGGGGTTGAACATGCTGATTTCAAACCAAAACCGTTACAGGACGCCTTTACCAGCGTCTTTACCAAAGACGGCGTCGTCGCAAACCAAGCCGCAATGTTCGAGGACGAGGCCCGCAACCTGGCCGTCCCTCATGCGATGGGAATGCGGACGGTACATGTTCATGAATTGCCTGATCATGGGCCGCATATTCATCACCATACCGATCATCTGGCGGATTTCTTGTCGCAGCTTGTGCGCTGACCCTTTCCGCCTGTGGCTAAGGGGCCTATGTCAACCGTATGGAACGCACCCGAACTGACATTGTGATCGCAGGTGGTGGCGTCGCTGGCCTGACGGCTGCGGCGGCTTTTGGCACGGCGGCGCGGGTGGCTAAAACGGCCGTTCAGGCGCTGCGCCAA
>CBDTVH010000068.1:0-8498 GCA_965363665.1 uncultured Yoonia sp.
GGCGAAACGCGCAGAGGTGCATGCGGTCGAGGGCGAGGGGGCGATGATCAACGCGCTTGATCGTGGCTGGCGCGAGGGGCATCAGTTGCGCCGCGTCACGACAGAAGCCCGCGATCTGTTCCGTCGTCCCTTGGAAGCCGATGAACTACGTCACTTTCACGCTGCGGTGATTGACCCGCCGCGTGCCGGGGCCGAGGCGCAGATTGAAACGCTTGCGGCGTCCGACGTCGCGACAGTTGCCATGGTGTCTTGTAACCCTGTCACATTTGCACGGGATGCCCGAACGCTGGTCGATGCAGGCTTTTCAATGCCTTGGCTTCAGGTTGTCGACCAATTCCGCTGGTCGCCCCATGTTGAAGTTGTTGCAGGTTTCACGCGGAAATAAATGCAATCGTGCGACAATCTCTTTCCCGACGACTTGCTTTGGTGTAGCTTTTCTTAAAACGGCGCAGACCGTAATGATGGGCAGAGATATGATTTCAAGACGTTCAATGATGGCAGGGTCCGCGGCTGCCGGTCTTTTGGGGTGCACAAGCCAGCTTCCTGAATATCGCGGGCCAGAAGTGACGCGGATTCAGGTGTTGAAAGAGCGTCGTGAGATGCATGTCTTGCACCACAGCACCCTTCTAAAATCCTACAAGGTGAATTTGGGCTTTGCCCCGGTTGGTCACAAAACACAGGAAGGTGACGGGCGCACCCCGGAAGGCGGCTATCTTATTGATCGCCGCAATCCAAACAGCCGGTTTCATTTGTCGCTTGGTATTTCATATCCGGACGCGAACGATGTCGCCTATGCACGCGCCAAGGGGATTGATCCGGGCGGCGACATTTTCATCCACGGCACACCGCAAAAGTGGATTGGCAACCCGGATTGGACGTGGGGCTGCATCGCAGTCACGAATGACGAAATGGATGAGCTTTACCCGATGGTTAACAACGGGACGCTGATTTATATTTATGCCTAAAAGCTGAACCCGGCGATGGGTTGTCTGACTGCCGGATCGCTGCCCATGTTCAGCGTCCACCAAAGCTTGGCTGACTCTTCCTGGTACCAGGAAAACCCCATGAAGCGCGCGTCAGGATCAAGAATAACGGCGCGGGTGCTGTCCTCGGCCATCCAGGCCGCAAGTGTCTGTATTTCCGACTCGAATGATTCTGAGATATTTTCACCCAGCAACCGACCCGGGAAACCGACGCGTCGCGCGCGCTCCAGCGGGCTGGAACCGTCAGAACCAAAGAGCCAAGGACGGTTCTGCACCGCCATGTCACGTGAATGGGTCGCCGCAGCAGCGTTAAGCCGTGCATCCAGTTCGACCGGTGGCACACCCGCCGTTTGCCGCAAGGCGTTTACACTATCGAGCATACGGAACTGAATGGCGGCCTCTTCGCCGGGCTGAATGACATAGGCTGACGGCAGTGGCAGGCCATCAGCACCAAGCGGGCGGTCGCTTGTCGTCGCGCACGCCGCAAGCCCGGCTGCCGCCAATCCCATCATCACTTCACGTCGCAACATCGTACAGTTCGCCTTTTCAAAATTTGTCATTCCTTAGCGGGAAAGAAGTGACACTTCAAACCCACATGCAAAGAGAAGTCTATAAATGACATTTGTTTGAATTGCAGCGCGTTGCGAGACACATTATCTGTCACTTTTGAAAGACAACTGATCCTTTGAGGAGGACCGTTATGACCAATAAATTAACACGTCGGGGATTTCTGGCGGCATCCGCTGCGATGGTGGGAACAGGTGCTGTCGCCCAAACCGCGAACAGCACCGAGATCGAAAGTGATATTTCTGCCGGTACCAAACGAAATGTAGCAAGCTTCCGCTCATTGGATTGGCAGCCGTATTTCAGCAATCTCAACAACGGCGCTGTCCTTGTCGATATTCAATCGCGCGCGCTGCACTTCTGGTCCGAGGATCAGTCGGTTTATAAGCTGTTCCCGACAAGCGTGCCGCTGTCCGAAGAGCTGACCCGCACAGGACGTACCGAAATTACGCGCAAGGTCGAAGGGCCCAGCTGGGCGCCGACGCCTTCGATGAAGATCCGCAACCCGGAATGGCCGGATTTCATCGGCCCCGGTCCTGAAAACCCGCTTGGCACGCATGCTTTGCATTTGTCATGGCAGTATTACCGCATCCACGGCACCCACGACACGCGCAAGATTGGCCGCCGGTCGTCCAACGGGTGCATCGGTCTTTATAACGAACAAATCGCAGAGCTGTATGATCTGACGAAGGTCGGAACGCAGGTTCTTTTGATTTGAGGGTGATCCGAACGCACAAAAACAAAGGGCGCATCAACAGATGCGCCCTTTGTTTTTTGTATCATCGACAAGAGATATTCCTACCACTTATCTTTTATTAGAAACCAAACCGCCACCACTGTTTCTTGCGCTTTTCGGCGACGACACGCTCTGCCTTGCGGGCGGCAAGGTCTGCGACGGTCTTTTGGATTGCGCGCTGCTCTTCAACGGTCGCTGTGGTTTCTTCATTGAATTCGTCAACCCAGCCCGGTGTCGATACCACCTTGGGCTGAACTGGTGCAACCGGCGCAGGCGCCTTTTTGGGTTCGCGGGGTTGCGAGTTCAGAACATACTCATTGGTTTCTGATACCAGACGGGTCAGTGTCTTGTTCAAATCAAATCGCGCAGAGACTTTGAGCGGCTTAACACGCTGCCCTTCCTTGTTGATGATATTCAGCCACTCGGTTGCCGATTGCAGGCGTGCCTTTGGCAGGATTTGCATTGCCTTGTCGATCGCGGCGAGAAAGGCGTGATCGAATTCGGGGAAACGACCGACCAAGGGCTCGCATGGATCAGGGTTGTTGCCTGCAAACTCTGCCATCCGCGTTTGGCTGTTCGGCGGGGCAGCGCCGCTGATCAGATGATAGAATGTGGCGCCCAGTGCATAAAGGTCGCTGCTGGGGCCCTGCTTGCCACCGGCGAAATAAAACTCTTGTGGCGAGTATCCGTCTTTGACGACCAGAACGGCAGACACCGCGCGCGTTTCACGGCTTGCTTCCTCACGGGCTGCGCCAAAGTCGATCAGGAATGGATTGCCCCATTTATCCAACAGGATGTTGTCAGGCGAAATATCGCGGTGCAGCAAATCGTTCCGGTGGACCAGATCGACCGCATCAAGTACCTTGATCAGGATCTCTCGCATCTGCTGAGGTGGGAGCGGTTCGCTCTTGTCATTGATGATACTGAGAAGGTCACGGCCGTGGATCAGATCAAGAACCATGTAGGCGGTTTGATTGTCTTCGAAAATACGGTGCACGCCGACGATGTTGGGATGGCGCATCTTTGCGATGCTTCGCGCCTCACGCATGAACATTTTGACGATGGTGCGATATTTTTCTTTGTGCTGGTCTGAGCGAACAAGAACATCCTTGCCCTCGCGCATGCAAAAGACCTCTGGATAGCATTCCTTGATCACAACGCTTCGATCGAGGTAATTATCCTTGGCAAGATAGGTAATGCCAAAGCCGCCATTGCTCAGTGCCCGGTCGATCGTAAATTGATCACCCAACAAAGGTGTCCCGTCTGGAAGTGCCTCGCTTCGCGCTTCTTGATCCGTCCCTTCAATTGGCTGCGTTGCTGCTGTCATTTTACCACTTTTCGCCCCGACAACACGGAACGATCCATACAAGTTACTTTCACGCCTTACAAAATCGCAGAGAAATATGTTTCCTTTACGGCAAGCTTGCAAAAAAGTTATGTCTTTGACCGCGAAAACCCAAGTGTTTTTCGATCTTTACGTCCCAAATCACCAGATAAGATGGTTAAGATCGCATGACGCCCGAATATGCGGCGCGATGTTAATTTTGCGTTCATTCAGCCGGTGGTTCTGATTCTCGTCGTCTTGATAACGGTACCGTCGTTGTCGCAGATCAGACGAATGCGCTGGCCAGCGTACCAAAAGGTCAGGCGAATCCGCCCTGCGTCTTCGTCGACGCCCTCTTCCGATTGGCTTGTAATCTCACCTGAGCGCATCTTGATGGGCACTTCAGACGGCTCCAGTCCCAATAGGGGGCCAAGATCGTGGGCATCAACGGTTGCCCCGCTTTCTGTCAAGGTCACTTTCATCGCGTCAGACCATTTTCTGTCTGCGTAAAGCACCGCAGAAACGCCATTTTGTCGCAACCTTGGGCGGCACGGTGCTTAGCCAAGCCAGCCCCTGAGGTTCTTCTCAATGACACCGGACAATGCATCAATATGCGCAGGATCATCGTTCAGGCAGGGGATGTAGGTAAAGTGCTCGCCACCGGCTTCTTCAAAGCTTTCCTTGATCTCTTCGTTGATCTCTTCCAGCGTTTCGATGCAATCAGCGGAAAAAGCGGGTGCGCAGATCGCGATGTTTTTGACGCCCTCTTCCTTGGCTAAACGTGCAACCTCATCCACGGTATATGGCTTGAGCCATTCTTCGGGACCGAATAGCGATTGGAATGTCGTGACAATCTGCGTGTCGTCCCAGCCAAGGCGCTCTTTCAGCAAGCGCGTCGTTTTCTGGCACTGACAGTGGTACGGGTCGCCTTCGCGCAGATACCGTTCAGGCACGCCGTGGTAGGAACAAATCAGTTTTTCCGGCTTTGTTTCAGCGGCTTCATATGCGCGTTCGATAGATTGTGCCAAAGCCTCGATATAGGCGGGCTCTTCGAAATAGGGGTCCACGATGCGCGCGGTCGGCTGCCACTTTTCTTCCATCAATGCCCGAAAGAATTGGTCATTGGCGGTCGCGGATGTGGCACCTGCGTAATGCGGATAAAGCGGGAAGAACAGGATTTTGGTGCACCCGTCCTCAATCATCTGGCGCACCTTTGACTTGGTCGATGGGTTTCCATACCGCATGCAGAAATCGACGCGCACGTCGTCGCCATAGCGCTCAACCATTTGCGCCTTGATAGCAGCAGTCTGCTTTTTCGTGATCGTCAGCAGCGGGCTTTCATCGTCTTCTTCGTTCCAGATCGACTTGTACGCCGCACCAGACGAAAACGGACGTTTTGTCAGGATGACCAGTTGCAACAGCGGTTGCCAGATCCACGCCGAGTAATCGACGACGCGTTTGTCAGACAGAAATTCGTTCAAATACCGGCGCATTGACCAATAATCCGTGGCATCTGGTGTACCAAGGTTGGCCACCAGGATACCCACGCGCGCGGGTTTGATCGCCGGGTGATCAGGCTGCGCATGCATCGGGCATGTTGCCGGGCGCTCTTCGGCCTGTGACTGTGCATCGAACATTTTCATCGCCCTCTAGGTAGCGTCATTTGCTTGGTAGTTAAATGGGATACGCGCCGCGTCAATCATTGGACCTATCTAAAGGCGTTTCTTCGGTGTTTAGCGCGTCGGCAAGCCTGATTTTTGCGCTGCCGGGGCGCAAAGGTTGTGGTTGGTTGTCGGCAGGTGCCCATCCGGTCAGCGTGATGAACTCAAACGTGGCATCGACCCGATTCTCTGCGTTGCGAAAGTTGTCGGCGTAGATGCAGGCGGCCTCGGTCAGTACGTTGCGCCGTGTGGCATGCCTGATCCGTTGGGACAGTGCATTGTTTTCACCCATTTTGCGCAGATCATGCATCAGGTGAAAGGCATTGGCATAGCTTGCGGTCAACGGCGTGCTGTCGGCCACCGGCAAGGCAAAGCCCGCCCGTTGCAAAAGCGCACCAAGATCGCGGATTTCACCCATCGGCGCGATGCGTGGGGAAAGGCCACCGGCAACCGCGGCCTCTGCTTCGGCCAAAGATGCGCGCAATTCATGCAGCGTTTGGCCGCCAAGGAATGTGCACAGCAGCAGGCCATCGGGTTTCAGAGCGTGCCGTGTCTGCACAAGCTGGCCCACAGGATCATTCGCCCAATGCAGGCACATTGTGTGCAGGATCAGGTCATGGGCCTGCGGTTTCAAGTCAAGCGTATCTTCGTCGCTGACAATCGTGGCTTCGGGATACCGTTCCGCCCAAAAATCGCGAAATCCCGTTACAATCGCGACTGACGTAAAGGTTCTGTTAACCTCGTTCAGTCTCTCTTGCAGTTCATCGGCGGCGTGTTCCTGCAAGAACAACGCGTCAGGTTCGGCGCGGGCGCGGTTACGCGCAAGCGCGGCGCGGTCGGTGATCTGAGGCATATTCATGCTGGTCATTTAGGGTGCATTCATGCGGTTTCAAAGCGTCATTCGGGCAATTTATCCGCCACAGTGTGTCGCGTGCGATGCGCAGACCGAAGATGACAATGGACTTTGCGCAGCTTGCTGGAAGGAAACGCAGTTCATAGGCGGGTGTGCGACACCTGCGGCACACCCTTGCCGGGTGAGGATCATGGGGAAATCGTTCAGTGCGACGATTGCATGACCATCGCCCGACCGTGGGACAAGGGACGCGCGGTGCTGGTCTATAAGGGTGTGGGCCGACGTTTGGTTCTGGGCCTGAAACACGGTGACCGGACTGATCTTGCGCCAACGGCAGCGCGCTGGATGGCGCAAAAACTGGTGAACTGGGACGAAGCAGATACTGTCATCGTTCCTGTGCCACTGCATTGGGTCCGCCTTGTGCGGCGCCGCTACAATCAATCCGCACTGTTGGCGCAAGAGGTCGGAAAAGTGATGAACCGGCCAGTCTGCGTTGATGCATTGTTGCGCCCCAAGAAAACAAATGCGCTGGAGGGACACAGCCGGGACGCCCGTTTTGCGGAACTGTCAGGGGCAATCATTGCAAACCGCAAACGGGTGGATCAGATCGCCGGCAAATCGGTCATTCTGGTCGATGATGTGATGACATCCGGTGCTACCCTTGCCGCCAGTGCAGAGGCCGCCCGCGCCGCCGGTGCCACAAACGTGTCGATTGTTACACTGGCAAGAGTGGTCAAAGATGCCTAGATCAGGGGTAAACCCGATCCAAGGACCACCATAATGGCAACTGTTGAGATTTACACCAAACCGACCTGCGGCTTTTGCCACATGGCAAAGCGCCTGCTGACGTCCAAAGGCATCAGCTTTGCCGAGGTCAATATTTCTGCCCAACCCGAGCGCCGCGCCGAGATGATCCAACGCGCAAACGGTGGCAGTACTGTTCCGCAGATCTTTATCGACGACACCCATGTGGGCGGCTGTGATGATCTGTTCGCATTGGAGCGCGGCGGGAAACTGGACGCGCTGTTGGTGGCATGAAAGCCGCGCTGATCCAATTGACGGTCAGCGATGACCCGGCAAAGAACCTGCCGCAAACAACTGCCTTTATCGCTGAGGCGGCGTCAAAAGGAGCAGGCTTTGTTCTGACGCCAGAGGTCACCAACTGCATTTCACAGGATCGCGCCGATCAGACAGCCGTGTTACAGCACGAAGCCGATGACATCACGCTGAGAGCCTTGCGGGAAACCGCTGTTCTGCACGGTGTCTGGCTATCCATCGGGTCGCTTGCGCTGAAAACCCACGATGCCGATGGCCGGTTTGCAAACAGATCTTTCCTGATTGATCCCGCAGGTCAGATTGTCGCCCGATATGACAAGATCCATATGTTCGATGTGACCGTGTCTGAGACGGAAACCTATCGCGAATCTGCCGGTTACCGTCCGGGTGACAGGGCTGTTGTTGCCGACACACCTTTCGCCAAGATCGGACTAAGCATCTGCTATGACATCCGCTTTGCCTATCTTTATCGTGCTTTGGCCCAGGCAGGCGCAGAGGTCTTGTTGGTGCCCGCCGCGTTTTCGCCCGTGACGGGTGCCGCGCATTGGGAACCGCTTTTGCGTGCTCGGGCAATTGAAACCGGGTCGTATGTTCTGGCTGCAGCGCAGACCGGCACACATCCAGCTGCGTCAGGCAAACCGCGCCAAACATACGGGCATAGTATGGCAATTTCGCCCTGGGGCGAGGTGCTGGTGGATTTAGGTACTGAGCCGGGCATCGCTTTGGTTGATCTTGACCCAAGGGAAGTGGCACAAAGCCGCAAACGTATCGCGGCACTCAGCCACGATCGCCCTTTCGAAGGTCCTTGATGTCTGACAGCGCGAATAATCTGGCCGTATCGTTGTTCAGTGAAATCCTTGCTGTGGATCAACTGGCGCGGGCCAACGTCGCGCGTGTCCTGCCGAAGGGGATGGAGCTGTCGCATTTTTCGGTGCTGAACCATTTGGCACACTCAGGTGATGAGCGTTCCCCCGCGCAGCTGGCCAAGACCTTTCATTTGACCCGTGGCGCGATGACAAACACGCTGCACAAACTGCAATGGGCCGGCTGGGTGCATGTCCGTCCCGATTGGGATGATGCGCGGCGCAAGATGGTTGCCATCAGTCCCTCAGGTCAGGCCGCACGCGATGCCGCACTGGCGGCGATTGCCCCGGTGATTGCCGATGTCGTGAACAAAGTGGGCGAAGACAAAGCGAGAGCGGTTTTGCCAGTCCTGCGCGAGATGCGATTGAAGCTGAGCAAAATCGACTGAAAGCACACTAGCTGGGTTTTGTCGCTGTCGTCACATAGTTGACCGACAAATCCCGATCCGAGATCGACC
>CBDTVH010000069.1:0-8356 GCA_965363665.1 uncultured Yoonia sp.
ATTTCTTTCATCTTGGCGATGACATTCAGGTCCATGCCGCCGGCAAACGAGCCTTCCTTGCCCGAGGTGATGACGATCCCCTTCACGGTCTCATCGGCCAAAGCGTCATCGATCAGGCTTTCCAACAGGGGCCAGCCTTCCATGTTCATCACGTTCATGGACTTGCCAACGGTGTCCCAGACGATTGTCGCGACGCCGTCTGCGTCGGTGGTCATTGTAAAATCGGTCATATCACGGACTCCTTACACGCGTTCAATGATTGTGGCCGCACCCATGCCGGATGCGATGCAAAGGGTGGCAAGGCCGGTGCTTTTGCCCGTCCGTTCAAGCTCGTCCAGCAGGGTGCCGATGATGATCGCACCTGTCGCGCCCAAGGGGTGGCCCATCGCGATGGAACCGCCGTTCACGTTGACCTTGCTGTTGTCCACATCGAAGGCTTGCATGAAGCGCAGAACCACGGATGCGAAGGCTTCGTTGACCTCAAACAGGTCAATGTCGCTGATCGACATGCCGCTGTCTTTCAGGATTTTCTCGGTCACTGGAACCGGACCTGTGAGCATGATGGTCGGGTCCGTCCCGATCTTGGCAGTCGCCTTGATGCGCGCACGGGGTTGGATCCCCATCGCTTCGCCCCATTCCTTGGATGCGATCAGTACGCCAGCCGCACCATCGACGATGCCGGAAGAGTTGCCGGCGTGGTGGATGTGGTTGATCTTTTCCAGATGCGGGTATTTCATCAATGCGACCTTGTCGAAGCCGGGCATGACTTCGCCCATGGCTTGGAACGCAGGGTTCAGTGAACCCAAAGTCTGCATGTTCGTTTCAGGGCGCATATATTCGTCATGATCCAGAATGGCCAAGCCGTTTACATCGCGGACCGTCACGACGGATTTGTCAAAGCGCTTGTCGTCCCAAGCGGCCTTCGCGCGTTTCTGACTTTCCATGGCAAGCTGGTCAGCATCATCACGGCTGAAGCCGTACTCGGTCGCGATAATATCGGCAGAAATACCTTGGGGCACAAAGTAAGTCTCCATCGCGATGGATGGGTCAACGGCAATCGCCGCCCCATCAGAGCCCATCGGAACACGGCCCATCATCTCAACGCCGCCAGCGATATAAGCTTGACCTGCGCCGCCTTTGACTTGGTTGGCTGCAAGGTTCACGGCTTCCATGCCGGATGCGCAGAAACGGTTGATCGCGAGGCCGGGGATGGATTGATCAAGATCAGATGCCAGAACGGCAGTCCGCGCAAGGCAACCGCCCTGTTCGCCAACCTGGGTGACGTTGCCCCAGATTACGTCCTCAACAGCATGACCTTCTAGGTTGTTACGCTCTTTCAGCGCATTGAGCACGCCAGCAGACAGGCGCGCGGATGTCACTTCGTGCAGGCTGCCGTCTTTGCGGCCTTTGCCCCGTGGGGTGCGGATGGCGTCATAGATATAGGCTTCGGTCATAGTGTCCTCCAATTAGATCGCGTCACCCAAGGGCGCGCGGCATCAGGTCATAAGGGTGTTTCCAACCGGGCTGATCTGCAATTGCAGTCAGCCAACGGTCGATGTGTGGATAATCGGCACGGTCGAAGGTGAAATCTTCGTTGTAAAACAGGTAACCAGCGCAGGCGATATCGGCGATGGTGATGTCATCGGCTGCCAGCCATTGGGTCTCGCTCAACTGCTTTTCCATCACTTTCAACGCAGATGCCAGACGCATGGCCAAGAAGTTGTTCACATCGGCGTTTCGTTTGTCTGCGGGCAGGAAGTTCATGTTGAACCGCAAGGTACCAGCCACACCGGATACCTTGTGGTTGTCAAAGAACATCCAGCGCAGCACATCCCGCCGTTCAGCGGCAGATCTTCCGCCCAGCTTGCCTGTTTTTGAGCTGATATAGTCTTGTATTACGCCCGACTGGGTCAGGATCAAATCGCCATCTTCCAACACAGGCACTTCGCCCATGACGTTCAACGCGCGAAATTCAGGTGTGCGGGTGGCACCTTTGAAGAAATCAACAAAAACCGGCACCCACTCGGCATCGGCAAGTGCCAATGTCAGGGCGGCCTTGTAGGCGTTTCCACTTTCACCGAAGCAATGCAGTTTCATCATGTTGTGCCCCCTCCCAGAGGTCCGACCGTACAGCGACGGCCGGTATTTGAGTTTTTTGGCCAAGATGAAGGAGGAGCGTTGCGAAAGAAACGAAACGTTAACCCTATTAGCCGATCTTGTCAGTGCGCCAATAGCTGGAGAGCGATTTGGCGTCCAAGGTGAAGCCCCGGTTCCTGTAAAAAGGCCGGGGTGGAGCTCCCTTCTTCATCTTGGTCGAAAAACTCCCGCCGGAGGCTCCGACCTTTCATAAAATTGCGGCACTGTCTGATGCGTACCGCAGGTGTCCAGCGTAAGGTGGGTCTTGACCCACCCCGCCTATTCAGAAGTTCGCAGCCTCAAGTGCCATGACTGTGTCGCCGCCGGTGTTGATGCGCGCAAGGTGCATCGCTGTGGCAGGCAATTGACGCGCCATGTAATAGCGACCGGTCGCGATCTTGGTCTCGTAGAATGCGGTGTCGGATGCACCACCTTCCAGTGCTTCCATCGCTGCTTTCGCCATACGTGCCCACATCAGGCCAAGGCAGACGTGGCCCATCATGTGCATGAAGTCATAAGACCCCGACAACGCATTGTTGGGTTTGGTCGCGTTCTGCATGAAGTACATGCCAGCCGCTTGCAAGTCCTTGGATGCCGCTTTCAGCGGCGTCAGGAAGTCCTTGTTCAGGGCCTCATTGCCTTCGTTTTCCTTGATGAAGGTCTTGATCATTTCAAAGAACGCCATCACATGCTTGCCGCCGTCTTGCGCCAGCTTGCGGCCCACAAGGTAAAGCGCCTGCACGCCGTTGGCCCCTTCATAGATCATCGCGATCCGGGCGTCGCGGGCATATTGGGACATGCCCCATTCCTCGATATAGCCGTGGCCGCCGTAAACCTGCGGCGCTGCCGTAGCGTATTCAAAGCCCTTGTCGGTCAGGAAGCCTTTGATGACAGGTGTCATCAGCGAAATCAGGCCATCGGCTTCGGCATCCTGGTTCTTGTGCGCCCGGTCGATCAGGTATGCGCCCCAGAAAGTGAAAGCGCGTGCGCCTTCAACAAATGATTTCTGGTCCATCAGGTTGCGGCGAATGTCAGGGTGCACGATCAGCGGGTCGGCTGGGCCGTCAGGGTTCTTTGCGCCCGTCACGTCGCGCCCTTGCAGGCGGTCGTTGGCATAGGCCACGGCGTTCTGATAGGCCGCTTCGGCTTGGGCGTACCCTTGCAGGCCGACGCCCAGGCGCGCTTCGTTCATCATTGTGAACATCGCGCGCATGCCCTTGTGCTCTTCCCCGACCAGATAACCTGTCGCTTCATCGTAGTTCATCACACAGGTCGAGTTGCCGTGGATGCCCATCTTTTCTTCGATCTTGCCACAGGCCACGCCATTGCGCGCACCCAGCGAACCATCGTCATTGACCATGAACTTGGGCACGATGAAGAGGGATACACCCTTGATCCCCTCGGGCCCGCCTTGGATTTTGGCCAAGACGAGGTGGATGATGTTTTCGGCCATGTCGTGTTCGCCGGCGGAGATGAAAATCTTCTGACCAGAGATTTTGTAGGACCCGTCGCCATTGGGCACAGCCTTGGTGCGCATCAGGCCCAGATCGGTGCCGCAATGCGGCTCGGTCAGGTTCATGGTGCCTGTCCATTCGCATGTGGTCAGCTTGGGCAGGTATTTCTGCTTTTGCTCATCCGACCCGTGTGCATAGATCGCGGAGTAAGCACCGTGGGTCAGACCCTGGTACATGTTGAACGCCATGTTGGCGGATACGAAGGGTTCCTGTGCGGCTGTGTGCATGACATAAGGCAGGCCCTGTCCGCCATATTCAGGATCGCAGTCCATCGCGGTCCAGCCGCCTTCCTTCATCTGCTCGAAGGCTTCCTTGAAACCGGTGGGCGTGCGCACGACACCGTTTTCCATCACGCAGCCCTCGGTGTCGCCCACCACGTTCAGCGGGTGCAACACTTCGGTGGCCACCTTGCCGGCTTCTTCGACAACGGCACTGGTAAAGTCACGGTCAAGGTCTTCAAACCCCGGGATGTCCTGCTCGGAAACCTTCAAAAGGTCGTGCAGCACGAACTGGATGTCTTTATTTGGTGCGTTGTAGATCGGCATCTGGTGTCTCTCCGTTGCGTAGTGTTGGGTGGTCGTGCCCGGACTTAGGCAGCGACCGTTTTCTCTTTTGACAGCTGGGCCAGCTTCTCAGCGCCCCAAGCCATTTGTTCTTTCAGCTCGCCAATCGCCTCTTCCAACTCGGCCTTCTGGGCCTCCATGTCGGCAAGATGCTTTTCAGCAAGGTCATAGCTTTTCGACAGTTGCGCTTCTTGGCCGTCATCCATGTGGTAGAGATCCAGCAATTGGCGGATTTCTTCGAGGCTGAACCCGAAACGCTTGCCGCGCAGGATCAGTTTCAGGCGTGCGCGATCACGTTTCGTGAAAAGCCGCTTCTGCCCCTCACGGATCGGAAACAACAGTTCTTTGGCTTCGTAGAAACGAAGTGTGCGTGGCGTCACATCAAATGCGTCACACATCTGCCGAATGTTAAGTGTTTCAGTCGTCATCTTCTCATTCCTCTTGTGCGTGTTTCAATGCCACGCACTTGCGAAGGATGTGTTCACTATACAAGGAAAGTTGACGCGCACGTAAACGTAACGTGGCGTCACGGCGCGATTGACGAAAGGTCAGCAAAGATGACGCAGGGTCAGGCGCAATAAAAAAACGGCCAGAAATTTCATGAGCTCACATCAAAGCGCTTTGGAAAGCGGTTTTTACGCTGTTTTCAGACTGTTTTAGAGAGACCAAGAGGCGCGTTCTCGCCGCAATGAGCGAAATGTTGGTGCATCAAGATCTGTGTATTGAGGTACGAGTGAACGCCGGATCGGTCTCAGCCCAGCGTTTCTGCGGTCGTATCACGGAGATTCTGCAACTCGGCTATCGTGTCTTCCAGTTGCTGTTTCTGCTCGGCAAGTTCGACAAGTTGCCTGTCGGCAAGTGCCACCCATTCGCGCATCTGAGCCTCGGTGCCTTCCTGTTCATAGATCAGCAGCCACTGCCGGATATCTTCCAGCGAAAACCCGAAGCGACGACCGCGCAAAATCAGGGTCATCCGCGCCAGTTCCTTGGCGCCATAAAACCGCGAGCGCCCGTCTTTCTCAGGGTGCAGCAGTTCGATATATTCGTAATAGCGCAACGTGCGTGGCGTTACGTCGAATTTCGCGCACATCTCTTTGAATGACAGGCGTGTGTCCGACATTGCTTTCTCCCTCGGCGTAATCGTAGCGGCTACAATCGGGTGGGGCAACAGCAGGATGAAGGCAAAAGCGCGGTCACAGGTGGTCAATCGCCGCAATCAAATGTACCCAAAGACAAGACTGATCAGGAGTGCACATGTCCGATGCCCAAAAGACCCGCCGCGATGTGCTGGCGCGGCAGTTCATCGAAGCGATCCCTTATGCCAAAGAGCTTGGGATGGAGTTGACCGAGATTGCGGACGGCAAAGCGGTCATTGGTATGGATTATGACGCGCGCATCGTCGGCGACCCTGAAACCGGGGTCATTCATGGCGGTGCCGTATCGGCGCTGATGGATACCTGTGCGGGTGCTGCCGTGATGGCCCACCCGGCAGCGGCGATTGCGACAGCGACCCTTGATTTGCGGATCGACTATATGCGCCCGGCGACCCCCGGTGATCGCATCACGGCGACGGCTGAGTGTTATCATGTGACCCGATCCATTGCTTTCGTGCGGGCCACTGCCGTTGATGCGGACCCATCGCGCCCGGTCGCCACTGCCACCGGTGCGTTCACGATAGACAGGCCGAAACCATGAGCCAGCGGCCAGAACCCGTCCAGATCGTCAAGCAACGCCGCGATGCGACCCTGCAAAAGCTGGTTGAGGGTGTCCCTTTCATTCAATTCCTGGGGATACAGATTGACCGCCGCGGCGATGAGCTGACCGCGATCTTGCCCTATGCCGACAAGCTGATCGGCAACCCCATGCTGCCCGCCCTGCATGGTGGCGTCACAGCGGCGTTTCTGGAGGTCACAGCGATCATGGAGTTAAGCTGGCAGATGATCTGGGAGGATATGGAGGCGGGCAACATGAACGAAGAGGCCCCGCGTATCCAGCTGCCCAAAACGATTGATTTCACCGTCGACTATCTGCGATCTGGTCTGCCGCGTGATGCATACGCGCGGGCGCGGGTCAATCGGTCAGGCCGGCGCTATGCCTCGGTTCACGTCGAAACATGGCAGGACAACCGCAGCAGACTGTTTGCTTCGGCAACCGGGCACTTCCTGATGCCTGCTCGTGATGGCTAGCGCGCTTACGCATCGCCGCGTTCTTGCGATTGCTTTGCCGATTGTGCTGTCGAATGCGACCGTCCCGATCCTTGGCGTCGTGGACACGGCGGTTGTCGGTCAGTTGGGCGAGGCCGCGCCAATCGGTGCCGTCGGGATCGGCGCGATCATCCTGTCGGCGATTTACTGGATTTTCGGCTTCTTGCGGATGGGGACGACCGGTCTGACATCCCAAGCTGCCGGGGCAGGGGATATCGAAGAAGTCGACGCCCTGCTGTCACGTGCCTTGCTGATCGGGATATCGGCTGGCGTGGTGATGATCGCGGCTCAGGTGTTGATTTTCCAAGGCGCGTTCTGGGTGTCGCCCGCCAGCGCCGAGGTCGAGGGGCTGGCCCGTGATTACATGATGATCCGCATCTGGTCGGCCCCCGCAACGATTGCGCTTTACGGGATCACCGGTTGGTTGATCGCGCAGGAACGCACCCGCGCGGTGCTTGTCATTCAGGTAGGTATGAACGGTGCAAACATTGCCTTGAGCTTCTTTCTGGGCCTGAACCTTGGTTGGGGTATCGAAGGTGTCGCCTGGGCGACCTTTATTGCTGAGTGGGGTGGGCTGATCCTCGGTCTTTGGCTTTGCCGTGCTGTATTTGGCCGACAAGCATGGCTGTCGGTTGCGCGTGTGTTCGATGTGGTGCGTCTAAAACATATGGCGCTGGTGAACACTGACATCCTGATCCGCTCGGTGCTGTTGCAGGCAGTCTTTGTCAGCTTTCTGTTTTTTGGGTCCGATTTTGGCGATGTGCAGCTGGCTGCCAATCAGATCTTGATGCAATTCCTGCAGGTCACCGCCTATGCGCTGGATGGCTTTGCCTTTGCAGCCGAGGCGCTGGTGGGACAGGCGCTGGGCGCGCGTGCGCGGGCAGCCCTTCGTCGCAGTGCAATCCTGAGCAGTGTGTGGGGCGGGATTGTCTGCGCGGTGCTTGCGGTGTGCTTTGCCGTCTTTGGCGGCACCATTATCGACGTCATGACCACAGCCCCCGATGTCCGCGAAGTGGCGCGGATCTATTTGCCCTACATGGTTGCCGCACCTGTGGTCGGCGTGGCAGCGTGGATGCTTGACGGTATCTTCATCGGTGCAACGCGCACCAAGGATATGCGCAATATGATGATACTGTCGGCACTGATCTATTTCGCGACGGTGATACCCCTGATGGCGGCGTTCCAGAACCATGGGCTCTGGATCGGGCTCTTGTTGAATTTCATCGTGCGCGGGGCGACGCTGGGCTGGAAATATCCGGGGCTTGAGGCGGAAGCGGATAAACCGACCTCACGTCCAGTCGCTGCGGCCTGATCCGACGGCATCAGCCACATTGGTAAAACCATCGCGTTTCAGCAGGTCATCCAACCCCTGCGCGATTTCACCCGCAAGAGAGATGCCGCCATAAACAAGTGCCGTATAAAGCTGGACCGATGACGCCCCTGCGCGGATTTTCTGATAGGCTTGTTCGGCACTTCCAACACCGCCCACACCAATGATGGGAAGTGTCGTCAGACCCGCCAGTTGCGCCAATACGCGGGTTGATTTTTCAAACAGCGGTTGTCCTGACAGCCCACCCATCTCGGCCTTGTGGACCCCATGCAATCCGCTACGGTCCAAGGTGGTGTTCGTTGCGATGATCGCATCAATACCCGACGCATCTGCGACTTCGGCAACCTCGCCAATTTCATTTTCGCTGAGGTCTGGGGCGATCTTGAGAAAGACCGGGATCGGGTCGGCCAGATCAGATCGTGCTTGCATGACGCCCGCCAGCAGCGCCGCAAGCGCGGCCTTGCCTTGCAGGTCACGCAGCTTTTCGGTGTTTGGCGACGATACATTGACTGTTGCGAAATCAACGACTGGTCCACACCGGGTCAGGACGGTTGCAAAGTCCTGTGCCTTATCGTTGCTGTCCTTGTTCGCGCCAAGGTTCAGTCCGAC
>CBDTVH010000070.1:0-8321 GCA_965363665.1 uncultured Yoonia sp.
TCATATCCAGCAAGGTGCTTTCCGACACACCCAGCGCCAGCGCGGGGCCAGCGGCCAGATCACCCTGAACGCCAAAACCGTTGGCGACATCGCTGACCAACCCGCGCCCGACCTCTTCGGACACAAGGATCGCGGGAATGTTGCGGCTGGTGGCCAGCGCATCAATCAACGTCACCGGCCCCACGAATTGACGGTCATAGTTTTCCGGGCACCATTGCGGCGATCCGCGGCGTTCCCAACAGGTCGGCGCATCATCAACCATATCATAAGGCGACATCCCCAGATCGAGGGCGGCGGCATAGATGAACGGCTTGAACGCCGATCCGGTCTGACGCAACGCTTGGGTCGCGCGGTTGAACGCCCCTGTCGCGCTGATGTTGCGGCCACCGACCATGGCACGCACAGCACCATCGGCAGACATCACGACGATCGCGGCCTGCGCCTGTGACCCTTCCTTCACATCGTTCTCAAAAACCGAAATCAGCGCGTCTTCCGCAGCAGTCTGAATGCGCTGATCCAGCGTTGTGCGGATAATCACATCTTCGGTGGTGTCGCGGGTGAAGAATTCCGGGCCGCTGGACATGACCCAATCGGCAAAGAACCCACCGGAATTGGCGCGCGCGGCCTCAGACAGCGTGGCGGGGTTCAGGCGGGCTTCGCGGGCTTTGGCGGCGCTGAGATATCCCTGATCCTCCATCAACCCGATCACAATCGAGGCGCGATCCTGTGCGCGCTGCAAATCACGGGTCGGAGCGTTGGCGGACGGGGCGGTCAGCAGGCCGGCCAGCATGGCCGATTGCGCTGGGTTCACCTCGGCTGCCGATATGCCGAAATAGCGTTGTGCCGCAGCCTCAAACCCGCGGCTGCCCGCACCCAGATAGGCACGGTTCAGATAAATCGTCAGGATTTCTTCCTTGGTATAGGCAATCTCCATCCCCACCGAAAACACGGCCTCCCGGGCCTTGCGCCACAGGGTCGTGCGGCGGCAATCGGCTTCGTATTCACGCTCGCTGTCCCATTTGGCGGGATCGTAAGGCACGCCAAGGCACAGTAGCTTTGCGGTTTGTTGGGTAATGGTCGAACCACCGTTGCCGGACAACGGACCACGGCCTTCACGCAGGTTGATGCGCACAGCCGATGCGATCCCGCGTGGGGAAATGCCAAAGTGGCGATAGAACCGCTTATCCTCGGTCGCGACGACGGCGTTGTGCAGATGGGGGGATACCGTATCGGTCGTCACCATCCCGCCAAACTGATCACCGCGCCAGGCAAAGACGTCACCATTCAGATCGGTCATCGTGACGGAACCGCGCGTGCGGCCATCCACGATGTCGGCCATATCGGGCATCTGGGCCGCAAAATAGAACGAGAACCCGGCGATGATCAGGGCAACGACAAGGCCTACGCGCCACGTGAAGGCCCAGATCAGGCGGAACAGCCACCGAAACGGGGTCAGAAACCAGCCGATGAACCCGCGCGGCTTGGCCTTTCTTGGGGCAGTCGCGCGTTTGCGCGCCGCTGGTTTGGCAGCGGGCTTTTTGGGGGCTGCCTTCTTTTTGGCCGCCGCTTTGGCTGCATAGCGTTTGTCAGCCACCAAAGGGGGCCGCTTCTTGCCGTTTCCACTCATGTTCCGCTCGATTGACTGCCTTGGGGTCTATTTTCGGCGACTATAACGCGGTGCGATCTGAATGTAGAGCATAGATGAGTCGCAATCGGCGGCTTTCTAACATGCCTTAAAATTAAGCAAAGTGACCAATTTGTGCAAAATTTGTGCAATAGGTCATGTTAACGGATCGTTGTGCACCTGCAGCAATCTTGCCGCGCCGCGTGCCGTGCGCTTTGTGTTTGCGTGCAAGCGGGCGCTGCCGAAACGAGGGCCCGCAATAGAATTTGCAAGGGGAAGAACGTGAAACTCATCATTGCAACAATCAAACCGTTCAAGCTGGAGGAGGTCCGCGAGGCGCTGACCACCGTAGGCGTGCGCGGCATGATGGTGTCTGAAATCAAGGGCTTCGGCTCTCAGTCCGGCCATACGGAAATTTATCGCGGCGCTGAATATGCCGTGAATTTCGTACCCAAGGTCAAGCTTGAGATCGTCGTACAGGACAGCATGGCCGAACAGGTCGTGTCCACCATCGCAACCACCGCCAAGACCGACAAGATCGGTGACGGCAAGATCTTCGTACTCGACGTTGAAAGCGCCATGCGTGTGCGGACCGGCGAGATCAATGATGACGCGCTTTAATCGCGGAACGAGGGACAGAATTATGAAACTGACGAAATATCTATCGGTTGGCGCTGCACTGACGCTGCTGCCAACCTTCGCGCTGGCACAGGACGCCGCACCCGGTTTTGATGAAATCGGCCCGTATCTGATGACCACATTGCTGTTCTTGATCGGCGGCTTTCTGGTGTTCTGGATGGCCGCTGGCTTTGCGATGCTGGAAGCAGGTTTGGTGCGGTCCAAGAACGTCACGACCCAGCTGACCAAGAACATCGCGCTCTATTCACTGTCTGCGATCATGTACTGGCTGGTTGGCTTCAACCTGATGTACCCGGGCGATGCCTGGATCATCCCCGGCTGGTTCGGCACATTCTCACCAACATCGCTTGAGCCTGTCGGCCTTGCCGCCGCTGAAGCGTCGCTGGATTATGCATCCGTTGCGTCCGACTTCTTCTTCCAGTTGATGTTCTGCGCAACGACCGCATCTATCGTATCCGGTACGGTGGCCGAACGTATCAAACTTTGGCCCTTCCTGATCTTCGTGGTCATCCTGACCGGTCTGATCTACCCCATCGGCGCAAGCTGGCAGTGGGGCGGCGGCTGGTTGTCCGAGATGGGCTTCTATGACTTCGCCGGTTCAACGGTCGTACACGCAGCAGGTGGTTTTGCGGCACTGGCAGGCGCAATCGTCCTTGGTGCCCGTATCGGCAAGTACAAGGATGGCAAGACCATCCCGATGCCGGGTTCCAACCTTGCGCTGGCCACATTGGGTACGTTCATCCTGTGGCTGGGCTGGTTCGGCTTTAACGGTGGTTCGCAGCTTGCTGCGGGGACCGTGGGCGATATCACGGACGTTGGCCGGATCTTTGCCAACACCAACATGGCGGCTGCGGCCGGTGCTGTTGCGGCGCTGATCATGACCAATGTGATGTACCGCAAGCCTGACCTGACGATGGTGCTGAACGGCGCGCTGGCCGGTCTGGTGTCCATCACCGCCAGCCCGCTTGAGCCCACGCTCTTTGGTGCGCTCTGGATCGGTGCAGTCGGCGGTATCATCGTGGTCTTCGCGGTGCCGTTCTTTGACAAGCTCAAGATCGACGACGTGGTCGGTGCGATTTCGGTCCACCTTGTCGCAGGCTTCTGGGGTACGATCGTCGTGCCGGTCTATGCAGGTGCCGACAGCAACTTTGTCACGCAGTTCATCGGCTTCATCGCCATCGGTGGCTTTACCTTCGTGGTCAGCCTGGTGGCCTGGACGATCCTGAAAGGTGTAATGGGCATCCGTGTCTCCGAACAGGCCGAGATCGACGGTCTGGACGTGTCGGAACTGGGCATGGAAGCTTATCCTGACTTTGTAAAAGGCTGATATCCTTCCTATCGGTTTTTACCTGACCCGGGCGTTCGCGCCCGGGTTTTTTATTGGGGCGCTGGGGCCGCTTGGTCAGCCCGCAACCTGCACTTAATAAAAAGTTAACGCAGCCGGGAATAAATCCGGCGGCGGTACGTAATGCCTTTGCACGCTCTTGGCCACGTTGGCTGGGGGGCTTCTCAAACAAAGGAATTACACATGATTACGCTTTCAAAATACCTTCTGAGTGCAAGTGTCATTGCAGGGCTCGCTGCATGCAGCAGCGGCGGTGGCGGCAATGATGCCCCGCAACGCAACGCACTCAATTTCGGCACGACAGATGCCAACGCATCCGCCAACGGGCTGGACTTTGCCGATGCGACATCGACCGTGACCGACGTAAACGGCCAAACCGTGACGGTGCGCATGGTGCGCCATGTGACCGATGCGCAAACAGGGCAAGCGGTGCTGCAAATCACCAATGAAACGATCAGCATCGAAGATATCGACGAGCAGACCCTGACCGCGACGATCGGCGGCGAAACCATCGCCTTTGTCGATGGCGCAGGGACCCGACTTGATGGGTCTGATATCAATGTGGACGAATATCTGGCGGGCGATTTCTCGCAGATCAACTCTCTGTTTGGCTACCCCGATGAGGGGGAACAAACCGAAGGGGTGTTTGCCATAGGGTTTGAAACAAACCCGGAAATCATTCAGGCCCTCGCGGGTCAGGCCACCTATACCGGCGCGATCCAGGGCTTTGGCACCGAAATCAGCAACAATGGCGAATCCTTCGTAGAAGAGGCCTTTTTCGAGGGGGATGTCGAAATCGTGGCCGACTTTGGAACACAGCTGATCTCTGGATCAACCAGCATCGTTCTTCAAAATTCCGATACCGCGTTCGATTTTGACATCGCGGAAACGGCAATAACGGGCAATGGTTTCGGGACTGATCTGACCTTGGTGTCATGCAGCGACGGGTTCACCTGTTCGTCAAACTCCGACATCGGCGGCGTCTTTTTCGGCCCCAACGGGCAAGAGCTGTCAGGCATCGCCGGGTTGGACCTGTCAGCGACCGATGGCGACGGCAACACGCTGGATTACATCGGCGCAGGTGGCTTTGTCACTGAACAGGGTGATGGGTAATCCGGAACGGACGCCGGTTTGAAACCGTTCTTTCGTTGCGCCCGTCCGATCAAGGCCGGGCGCATAACGACCAAGGGCCGTCGGGATACGAAGGGGGATTTTTGACGGCAAAACGGATGCAAACGGTGCGATTTGCGGTCGTGCACGGCGCAGATTATGTGCCACATTCGTGATCAGGTGCAGTTTCTTCGATAGACTGCCCCAAACACGCAAGAAGCTTCCGTATTATTTTCCGTATGCGCCGCATTCCGCGATGAAATTGCGACGGCATGCTGACTATCTGGGCGCAACGCGAATCCTGACCTGACGGAGCCTTGCCATGATCCAGACCCCTTATCTTTTGTTCCTCGGCGACGCCCCCGACCAGCTTGCCGCCAAAGTGGCCCAGGGGATCAAGGACTGGCGTCCCGAAAACGCGGTCGGCCAATACCGGATGCCCGGTTGCGGTGCGGATCTGGGGATCGGTGACATGACCTTGGAAGAAGCGCGCGCCGCGGGGGCACAAACGCTGGTCATCGGTGTGGCCAACCGTGGCGGCTATATCTCGAAGGCCTGGAAAGATGTGTTGGTGAAAGCCCTGCAAATGGGGTTCGACATTGCTTCTGGCCTGCACAACCTGCTGCGTGATGAGGATGCACTGATCGCCGCCGCCCGGGTCAACGGCCGGACGCTCTTTGATGTGCGTATCCCGTCCGTGGCCTATCCGATTGCGAACGGTAAAAAGCGCACCGGCAAGCGGTGCCTGCCCATCGGGACCGATTGTTCCGTGGGTAAAATGTACACCGGCCTTGCCATGGACGCCGAAATGCAGCGCCGCGGTATGAAATCGACCTTCCGCCCCACCGGACAGACCGGCATCCTGATCACCGGGGGTGGCGTGCCGCTGGATGCGGTCATCGCCGACTTCATGGCGGGAGCGGTCGAATATCTGACACCCGACAACGACCCTGACCATTGGGATCACATCGAGGGGCAGGGCAGCCTGTTCCATATCTCGTATTCCGGCGTGACCATGGCCCTGATCCACGGTGGCCAGCCCGACGCGATGATCCTGTGCCATGAGCCGACCCGCACCCATATGCGCGGCCTGCCGGATTATGATCTGCCCAGTCTTGAGACTTTGCGCGACACGGCCCTGCCGATTGCCCGGCGGGCGAACCCCGATTGCCAGATTGTCGGTGTGTCCGTGAACACCCAGCATCTGTCCGAGGACGATGCGCTGGCCTATATGGCCGAGGTAGAAGAACGGATGGGCCTGCCCACGGTCGATACCTTCCGTCAGGGTGCGGCGCGTCTGGTTGATGCCCTGGATGCGTTGTAGGCGCTGTACCAGAGACTTTTATGCCTCCGGCGGGAGTTTATCAGGCAAGATGATAACGAGGATAAGATGAAGGTCAGCGTGACCCGCGATGTATTTCAACTGGCGCAGGTCTTTACGATCAGCCGTGGATCGCGGACTCAGGCCGAGGTTTTGACTGTTTCGGTCGTGGATGATGGTATCTGTGGCATGGGCGAATGTGTGCCCTATGCGCGGTATGGTGAAACGCTGGACAGCGTCAGCGCCCAGATCGAGGGGTGCGACGGGGCATGGCCCGACCTGCCTGATGCGCTGCCCGCCGGGGCCGCCCGTAACGCGCTGGACTGCGCCTATTGGGACCACGCGGCCAAGAAAGCGGGCAAGCGTGTCTGGGACCTTTTGGGTGTGCCCAAGCCCGCGCCTGAGATCACCGCCTACACCTTGTCGCTTGATACGCCCGACGCGATGCAGGCGCAGGCGGCAAAGAACGCCCACCGCCCACTGCTGAAAATCAAACTCGGCACCCCCGACGATATGGCCCGGCTTGAGGCCGTGCGCCGTGGCGCGCCTGACGTCCCCGTGATCGTGGACGCCAACGAAGGCTGGACAGCCGAGGTCTATGCCGACCTCGCGCCGCATCTTCTGCGCTTGGGGGTGGAGATGGTGGAGCAGCCCCTGCCCGCAGGGGCGGATGATCTTCTACAGGAAATCGCCCGCCCCTTGCCTGTCTGCGCCGATGAAAGCTGCCACGACCGCGCCAGCCTGCCCGGCCTGCGCGGCAAATATGACATGGTGAACATCAAGCTGGACAAGACGGGTGGGTTGACCGAAGCACTGGCGCTGAAACGGCAGGCGCTCGCCGAAGGCTATGGCGTCATGGTCGGCTGCATGGTTGGATCGTCACTCGCCATGGCCCCCGCCACGATCCTTGCGCAAGGTGTGGCGTTCACGGACCTTGACGGGCCGCTGCTATTGGCCGAAGACCGGAATGCACCACTGTTATTCGATGAAAAAGGCGTGCACCCGCCCGCCGCAGCACTTTGGGGATGAGAATGCGCACAGTCTATGTCAACGGTGAATACCTGCCGGAAAACGAAGCCAAGGTATCAATCTTTGACCGTGGGTTTCTGATGGCCGATGGGGTGTATGAAGTCACGTCGGTCCTCGACGGCAAGCTGATTGATTTCGCAGGGCACACCAAACGGCTGAAGCGGTCCTTGAACGAACTGGACATGCCGCATCCTGACGTGATGCCCGATCTGCTTGAGGTGCATCGCGAATTGGTCCGCCTGAACGGCATCGAAGAGGGCATGATCTATCTGCAAATCACACGCGGGGCACCGGGTGACCGTGATTTCGTGTTTCCTGATCCTGAAACGACCAAGCCAACCGTAGTGCTGTTCACCCAGAACAAACCGGGCCTTGCCGACAGTCCTGCCGCGAGGAAGGGCATCAAGGTCATCTCGATCGAAGACCAGCGCTGGGCGCGGCGCGACATCAAGACGGTCCAGCTGCTGTTCCCCTCGATGGGCAAGATGATGGCGAAGGCCGCCGGCGTCGATGACGCATGGATGGTCGAGGATGGAGCGGTGACCGAAGGCACATCGAACAACGCCTACATCATCAAGGGCAACACGATTATCACGCGGCATCTGGGGAATGAAATCCTGCACGGGATCACGCGCGCTGCCGTGTTGCGGTTCGCGAAAGAGGCGCAAATGAAGGTCGAAGAGCGCAGCTTTACCATTGCAGAGGCGCAAGAGGCGGATGAGGCGTTCATTACTTCAGCCAGCACCTTCGTGATGCCGGTGGTTGAGGTGGACGGGGTCGCCATTGGGTCAGGCACACCGGGGCCGGTGGCGGCGCGTTTGCGCGAGATTTATCTGGATGAAAGCCGCAAGGTAGCTGTGTAGGGCGGGGTTCTCCCCCACATACGTTCGTGATCCGGCGCGACCTGGTCACCACAGAATAAACAAAGCAATACCCAAAACCACAACAGGCGCAAGAATAAGCCCCGTCGTCATCAAACACCCGCGCGGCAGCTCAAACCCTTGCACATTTCCCGTCATGGCGTGGCCGATGTCTTGTTGCTTCATTGCGCGCCCCTTTGGTCATCTTGAGACTTCGCGGCAAGCCTACCACGAAACGCTTTGTCGCCAAGCTTTAGGCGTCCACTTGTGGATTGGTCCAATTGGGCGGAGCAAACGGCGTCTGCAAGGCCCGCCCAACCAACTCCAGCCGATCCTGCCCGTAAAACGCATCGCCATCCACGATGTATGTGGGCGAGCCGAACACATCGTGCC
>CBDTVH010000071.1:0-8120 GCA_965363665.1 uncultured Yoonia sp.
GGAGGTGACTTTGGGTGGGACAGTGAACATGACGGGGCCTATCGGTTCAGTTTCACTTACAATATAGGGATGACAGGCAAACGCGACAAGACAGGCAATCAAAGATGGCAGCGCCATATGCAACCGATCCGGCAAATGCGCGGGGGCGGCTTTACCCTGAGGAAGAAAGCACCTTCCGCTCGCCCTTTCAGCGGGACAGGGACCGTATCATTCACGCCTCGGCCTTTCGACGGCTCAAGCACAAGACCCAGGTGTTCATCGAACACGAAGGCGATTATTTCCGCACGCGCCTGACCCATTCGATCGAAGTGGCGCAAGTAGCCCGCACCGTGGCTGCCGCCCTTGATCTGAACGTGGAACTGACAGAGGCCGTCGCGCTGGCCCATGATCTGGGGCACACGCCTTTTGGGCACACCGGGGAAGAGGCGCTGAATGCGCTGATGCAGCCCTATGGCGGGTTTGATCATAACGCGCAGGCCCTTCATATCGTGACCTCTCTGGAGCGGCACTATGCCGAATGGGACGGGCTGAACCTGACGTGGGAAAGCCTTGAGGGGATTGCCAAGCACAACGGGCCGGTTACGGGCGATATTCCCTATGCGCTGGCCGCTTACAATGCGCGACATGATCTGGAATTGCACACCCATGCCAGTGCCGAGGCACAGGCGGCGGCCTTGGCCGATGACATCGCCTACAACAACCACGACCTGCATGACGGGCTGCGGGCGGAATTGTTCAGCACCGATGAATTGGCCGAATTGCCTATCCTGAAAGACTGCTTTGCGCGCGTCGATGCCAAATATCCCGGCCTGAATTACTATCGCCGCCGCCACGAGGCGTTGCGCCGGTTCTTTGGGGTGCTGGTCGAGGACGTCATCACCGTCAGTCGCCGCAATCTGACCGAACTGGCGCCTGCAACGGTGCATGACATTCGCCATGCGGGGCGGATGATGGTGCAGTTTTCGCCCGCACTTTGGACGGATCTCAAGGTTATCCGCCAGTTCCTGTTCGAACGCATGTACCGGGCCCCGGCTGTCGTGAGCATGCGGGTCGTGGTGACGCAGATGGTCAATGACCTGTTCCCGTTCTTCATGGAAAACTCCGACGAGTTGCCCAAGCAGTGGCGCAAGGATGTGGCTGATGCCCCTGACGACACCACCTTGGCGCGTATCGTCGCCGATTACATCGCTGGCATGACGGATCGTTTCGCCATTCAGGAACACAAGCGCCTGATCGGGGGCGAGGATATTCCGGCAGGCGTGATCGACGGCAGTTGACGGCAGGGTGTTGGCAAGAGTCTGCTTGCTCTGTCGGGTACGGGTGGTAAACCCGCAATCAAACAACGCTTTTGGAAGATAAATGAACCTTTTTGCTGATATGCGCGCCCTCGTGCTGGATTGCCTTGACCAATTGGTCGTGGAAGGCACCCTGCCTGCTGACCTGTCGACCGCTGCCGTTTCGGTTGAGCCGCCGCGTGACGCTGCCCACGGCGATATGGCGACGAATGCCGCAATGGTCTTGGCGAAGCCTGCGAAAATGAACCCAAGGGTCATTGCAGAGGCGCTGGCGGCCAAGCTGGCGGATGATCCCAGGGTCGCCGTGGCCGAGGTTGCAGGCCCCGGTTTCCTGAATATGCGGTTGGACCCGCAGGTGTGGCAGGGCGTTGTCAAAGCCGCCTTGTCTGACCCGACCTATGGCCAGTCCACCTTGGGGCAGGGTCAGAAGATGCTGGTTGAATATGTCTCGGCCAATCCGACCGGTCCTTTGCATGTGGGCCACACGCGGGGGGCGGTCTTTGGCGATGCGCTGGCGCGCCTGCTGGATTATGCGGGCTTTGACGTCACCAAGGAATACTACATCAACGACGGTGGCGCGCAGGTCGATGTGCTCGCGCGGTCGGTTTATCTGCGGTATCTTCAAGAGCATGGCCAAGAGGTTGAGTTCCCGGAAGGTACGTATCCGGGCGAATATCTGGTGGATGTCGGTAAAGCGCTGAAGGCCAAGGTTGGCGACGCTTATGTCGATAAGGGCGAACAGTTCTGGCTGGAAGAAATCCGGGAATTCGCGACGGAAGCGATGATGGATTTGATCCGCCAAGACCTCGCTCAGCTTGGCGTGGTGATGGATAATTTCTATTCGGAAAAATCCCTCTACGGCACTGGTTTAATTGAGAAAGCTATCACCGAACTGGATCGGAAGGGGCTGATCTATCGCGGCACGCTTGAGCCGCCGAAGGGCAAGATGCCCGAAGATTGGGAGCCGCGTGAGCAGACATTGTTCCGGTCAACGGCCCATGGCGATGATGTGGACCGGCCCGTGCAGAAATCTGACGGGTCGTGGACCTATTTCGCGCCCGACATCGCGTATCACTACGATAAGGTGCAGCGCGGCTTTGATCAGTTGATCGACGTCTTCGGCGCGGACCATGGTGGCTACGTCAAGCGGATGAAGGCGGCGGTTTCGGCGCTGTCGGATGGCCGTGTGCCGCTGGATGTGAAGCTGACGCAGCTGGTGAAGCTTTATAAAAACGGCGCGCCGTTCAAGATGTCCAAGCGGGCAGGGACCTTTGTGACCCTGCGCGATGTGGTCGATCAGGTCGGCCCCAACGTGACCCGGTTTCATATGCTGACGCGCAAGAACGACGCGCCTTTGGACTTTGATTTCGACAAGGTGCTGGAGCAGTCCAAGGACAACCCGGTATTTTATGTCAACTACGCCTACGCGCGGGTGAATTCTGCCGTGGCCAAGGCCGGGGCGTTTACAGATGTGTCTGATGCGGCGCTGGCTGGTGCTGATCTGTCCGGGCTGACCCATGACGCCGAACTGTCGGTCATCAAAAAGCTGGCTGAATGGCCGCGCTTGGTCGAGATCGCGGCAAGGGGGCATGAGCCGCACCGGATCGCGTTCTACCTTTACGATCTGGCCTCGGATTTTCACGCGCTTTACCATCAAGGCAGCTCGGATGAGGCGCTTCGCTTTGTCCAGGAGGGTGACTCAGAAACCACACAGGCGAAAATTGCCATGATTCGGGCCGTAGCGATTGTTATTTTGCACGGTTTGGGTATTCTTGGCGTCACTCCGGCGGAAGAGATGCGCTAGCGCACGCGCCGTCGGGCAGAGCTTAAATGACCCCGCAAAGCCATAAGGCATGGGGCGTGTAAGAGGCGAAGATGGCAGTATACGATGAGGGGTTCGCCCCTGCGGTGGGTGCACCGCGTGTTACCAATTTAGTGAACTTTGCAGGGGCCGCGTTGTCGCTGGCCCTGATCCTTGGCGTCGGCTTCTGGGGGTATAAACTGATCGTGCGTGATGTCAGCGGCATTCCCGTGGTCCGTGCGATGGAAGGCGACATGCGGGTGCTGCCGGACAATCCAGGTGGCGGCGTGGCGGCGCATACCGGGCTTTCCGTCAATGAGGTGGCCGCAATTGGTGAAGCCGGTGGTCCTGAGGATCGCCTGGTGCTTGCCCCGCGGACGTCTGGATTGGCGCCGGAAGATCTTGCTGTGCAGCCGATCGCCGAGGCGCTGGCGGATGAAAACGCCACCCCCGAGGTTCAGGCGGCCACGACGACCGATGCCATTGTCGTCGAAGACGATGCGACAGCCTTGGCCGCGCAATTGGCCGCCCTGAGCAGCGAACCAATGCTTCAGGCGACGCAAGACACCGCGGATGTGATCCCGGCCAGCGTACCTGGTGTCGCAACCTCTGTGCGTCCGGTCCTGCGCCCGGCGAACGCACGTATCCTTGCGCCCGCGATCCCCGCAGCACCTGCGACCAACCGCGAAGTCGCGGTGACCACAACCACATTCCCCGCAGGCACCAATCTGGTGCAACTGGGTGCCTTCCCGAACCCCAGCCTTGCGGCCGAAGAGTGGGACAGCTTGCAAGCCCGCTTTGGCGAGTTGATGAGTGAGCGTGATCGCGTCATTCAGGTCAGCAACCAAAGCAGCGCGACATGGTACCGCTTGCGCGCCAGCGGCTTTGCCGATCGCGCCGAGGCGCGTCGCCTGTGTGCCGCCTTGCAGGCCGAAGGCGCTGAATGTATTGCCGTGGTGGTCAATTAAGTGCCCATGAATGCGACGGTTTTCGGCCCTGAGGGGCTGGAAATCACCGATTGGGAACGTGGGTTTTTCCGCGACGTTCAACCGCTTGGGTTCATCCTTTTTGCGCGCAACATCGACAACCCCAACCAGTTGCGCAGGCTGACCTACGATTTGCGCGAAGCAGTGCAACGTGATGCGCCGATCCTGATTGATCAGGAAGGGGGCCGGGTCCAACGCATGCGCAGCCCGCATTGGCGCGAATACCTGCCAGCCTTGGACCAGATGGCGCTGGCCAGTGACCCGCTGCGCGCCCATTGGATCCGGAATCGTCTCATCGCGGCTGAACTGCTTGATGTTGGCATTGATGCCAACTGCGCCCCCTTGGCCGATATTGCCGAAGAGGCGACGCATCCGGTGCTGAAGAACCGCCTTTACGGCTATGATATCGAAACGGTCGTCGCGGCCTCAAAGGTTTGCGCTGACGCGCATCTTGCCGGGGGGGTTCTGCCGGTCCTGAAACACATTCCCGGCTATGGGCGCGCGGCTGTGGACAGCCACCTTGATCTGCCCCGGGTGGATGCCCCCCGCGCCGCGCTGAATGACTGGGATTTCGCACCCTTTGCGCAGTTGTCTGACATCGCGATGGGGATGACGGCACATATCGTATTTTCTGATATTGACGCAGATGCACCTGCCACAACATCCGCTAAAATGATGGATGTGATCAGGAACGATATAGGTTTCGATGGTTTGTTGATGACCGACGATCTGTCGATGAAGGCGCTTTCAGGCACTGTGGCTGAACGGGCGGCCGCCAGCATTGCCGCAGGCTGTGACATTGTCTTGCATTGCAATGGCGACGCGGCGGAAATGGAAGCTGTTGCAGTGGCGTCGGGCGATATGACCCCTGCTGCAATAATCCGCGCAAATCGTGCGTTGGCGCTGCGAAAAACCCCTGAAAATATTGACATCCCCGCCTTGGAAGCGGAACTTGCACGCCACTTAGGCTGAGGTCAGATGCAGGGCGACGATTTTCAAGAAGACGCGATCAGTGTCAGCGACCGTGTGGCCGCTGAAGCCTTGATCGTTGATGTGGGGGCTTTTGAGGGCCCGCTTGATCTGTTGCTGACACTTTCACGCACGCAAAAGGTTGATCTGCGCCAGATCTCTATTCTGGCTTTGGCGCAGCAATACCTGGCATTCGTTGAACAAGCCAAACGCCTGCGGTTGGAGTTGGCCGCTGACTATCTGGTGATGGCCGCCTGGCTGGCCTTTCTAAAATCGCGCCTGTTGCTGCCCCCTGACCCGTCCGAGGAAGGGCCATCGGGTGAGGAACTGGCCGCGCACCTTGCTTTCCAGTTGGAACGGCTTGAGGCGATGCGCAATGCTGCCGCCAAACTGATGGCCCGTGACCAGTTGGGCCGCGATTTCTTTGCCCGCGGTATCACCGAAGACGTGCAACGCGTGCGCCGCGTCACTTATACCGCGACGCTTTTGGACCTGATGCAAGGCTATGCGCGTATCCGCACCCGTGACGATTTCCGCCCCTTCGTGATGGACCGCCAGCATGTCATGACGATGGAACAGGCGTTGGAGCGGATGCGGGGGTTGATCGGTTTTGCCGGTGACTGGACCGAATTCGCAAGCTACCTGCCTGACGGGTGGGACGCAGACCCGCAACGCCGCCGCTCGACCCATGCCGCGACCTTCGCGGCGTCGTTGGAGTTGGCCAAAGAGGGCAAGATAGAAATTCGGCAGGGCGAAATGTTCGCGCCGATCCAAATTCGCAAGAAAGTGCCCGGTGATGAGTAAAGACGCAAAGCCCAAGAACGACAGCCTTTTCGAGGCACCACCCATGGGCGAACAGGAACGCATGGTCGAGGCGATCCTGTTTGCAACCGCTGATCCGGTTTCCGTGACCGAACTGACGGGCCGCATGCCCCATGGCTGCGATCCGGCCGAGGCAATTGCAAACCTGCGCAAACGCTATGAGGGGCGGGGCGTGAATATCGTGAAAGTCGGCGATGCCTGGGCGATCCGCACGGCCGGCGACCTTGGGTTCCTGATGCAGAAGGAGACGGTCGAGACCCGCAAACTCAGCCGTGCCGCGATCGAGACGCTGGCGATTGTGGCCTACCATCAGCCTGTCACGCGCGCCGAGATCGAGGAAATCCGCGGCGTCAGCGTCAGCCGTGGCACGGTGGATCAACTGATCGAACTGGAATGGATCCGCTTTGGCCGCCGCAAGATGACACCGGGGCGGCCCGTGACCTTTGTGGTCACACAAGGTTTCCTTGATCACTTTGGTCTGGAAAATGCGCGCGATCTGCCGGGGCTGAAGGAACTGCGCTCTGCCGGACTGCTGGAGAACCGACCGCCACCAGGGGCGCAGGCCTTGGGTGAGACCGACGACGATAATGATGACGACGATCAGTCAGAGTTGTTTGAAGATTGACCCGCCCGCGTCAACTTTGACGTCACCGCGAGGGGAAAGCCAAATGAACATAAACCGACTGATCAATTTGGGCCTGCGGATGCTGACGCAAAAAGGCATCCAAGTCATCGCCCAGAAGGGCAGACGCCCTCAAGACATGACACCGCAAGAGCGTGAGCAGGCAAAGGCCGCCCGACAAATGACGCAGAAGGGTCAACGCAGCATTCGGACGGCACGGCGTTTCATGCGCTAGGGTTGTCCGAACTCTGTTTTGCATCTGCGCAACACGTTTACCTGTGATGCAGCATGCGCCCGATCGTGTTCATCAATAGTTGTGCTGCAAGGGTCGATGTGCATCCGGTCTGGTCATAGTCAGGTGCCACTTCGACCAGATCAACACCGATGATACTGCCACGGCGGGCAAGCCCGTCGATCAGTTCCAAAACCTCGTAATACATGAACCCGCCATGGCTGGGTGTCCCGGTTCCGGGGGCGATGGACGGGTCAAATGCGTCAATATCAATGGTCAGATAGTAACGTGCGTGCTGTGGAATACGTGCCAGCATGCCTTCGACACCCAATTTGCGGAACTGACGAACAGATTGAATGTCCGATCCCATTTTCCGAGCATCCAAATAACCGTCACGCGCTGTGGAAGACACATTGCGGATGCCGATTTGGCTCAGGCCAGTGACATAGGGCTTTTCAGCGGCACGCCGCATTGGGTTGCCGTGTCCGTATTTGACCCCATGCCTTTCATCCACAAAATCCAGATGCGCGTCGATTTGCACGACATGGAAGGGGTCCTGATCATCAAAGGCGTCGATGCAAGGAATATTGATCGAATGATCGCCGCCCATCACCACCGGAATGGCGTTTGCAGCAAGAATTTTTCGCACAGCATAAGCGATGTTGGCATGGCTTTGCATCGTGTCGGTATGAATAATGTCGGCATCGCCGATATCAACGATCTTGACCTTTGAAGGCTCAAGATAGGTGATGTCGTCTTCATGATCGTATGCACCTGCATGACCGAAAGAAAACAGGGTCGAGGCCTCTCGGATGGCGCGTGGTCCCATGCGCGCTCCGGAACGCCATTGGCAGCCAAAGTCATAAGGTGCGCCCAAGACAGCGACATCTGCATCAATGGCGTCCCAGTCTGCGATGTAGGGGTATTTGCCAAAGGTACAGATGCCGACAAATGGCAGGTTCAGGCGGCCATGTTCATATCCATGTTCCGACATTCTGATGTTCCTTCCTGCGCACTATGCCTTGAAGTGTTTCGACAGCTTCAACCCTTGCCCTTGATAGTTCGATTTAATCTCACTCCCATATAGCGCGGCGGGCAGGGCGGCCATGTTCTCGTACACCAGACGCCCCACGACCTGACCATGTTCCAGCACAAAGGGTGCTTCGTGGCACCGCACTTCGAGCACCCCGCGCGAGCCTGATCCGCCGGCTTCGGCGTAGCCAAAGCCGGGGTCGAAGAAGCCTGCGTAATGGACGCGGCGCCTAAGTTCACCGTCGCAAGAGGACCCGCCGGGGCATCATACACATCGCCCGCGGACACACAGTCTTCGTCGGGGAAGACGACCTCGCATTCCCAACACATAGGCATCAACATCTTGGGGTCGTGTCCATCC
>CBDTVH010000072.1:0-8110 GCA_965363665.1 uncultured Yoonia sp.
CGGCGCAACTGATGCCCCTCGCGCCAGCCACGATCAAGCGCGTTGATCATCGCCGCCTCGCCCTCGACCGCATGCACCTCTGCGCGTTTTGCAAGTGGCAGGGTAAAGGTGCCGCATCCTGCGAAAAGATCGACGATTCGGGTAGCCTTTGTCGTAATCTCTTCAACCGCCGCCAGCAGGGTCGCTTCGCCATGTTTGGTCGCCTGAAGGAATGCGCCCGGAGGCGGCACGACGCCTGCATCACCAAAATCCTGCACAGGCGGATTTATCATCACCACCTGTTCATCGTTCCAGACCAGCCGTGAAAGACCAAATTGATTGGCCAAAGCCGCCAGTTCAACGCGCAGTTGCGGTGTGAGGTCTTTATCCGTTGTCACCAGAACGTCCGGGCCAACGCTGGCCTCGGTCACCGTCAGGTCAATTTCGCCTTTGCGCGAGCATGCCAAGAGGGTCAGCGCCTCAAGTGCTGGAAAGCTGGCAATCAAGGCAGGCATCAGCAGCTGACAATCGGGCACTTGCACCAAAGTATCGGACGCGCGCGTATGAAAACCGACCATCGCGCCCTTCTTGGTCCGCCTGCCAGACAGCTTGGCGCGCCTGCGCGATTGGGCGGGCGATGTGACGATACCGCGAAAATCAGTGTCTAATCCACGCGCTTGCAGGGCTTTTGCAACGATATCCTGCTTCCAATCAGCGACAAATTTGTCCGATGCATGTTGCATCGCGCACCCACCACAGGACTTGAAATGCCGACAGGGTGCCGCGACCCGATCAACCGACGGCGTAACAATCCGCAAGGTGCCATCCTGCGCGACATCAACCTCTTCACCTGGCAAAACGCGCGGCAGCAAAGACTGCCCATCCGAGGCGCGCCCCATCCCCAGATGGGTCAGGCTTTCAATCGTCAGCATTTATTCAGCCGCATCTTTCACGTTGATGAACCCACCCGACTGCCGGTTCCAATAGCGCGCATAAAGCCCACCTTGGGCCAATAGCGCGTCATGGGTTCCTTCCTCGACTATGCGTCCTGCGTCAAGCACGACGATACGGTCCATCCGCGCAAGTGTGGACAGGCGGTGGGCGATGGCGATGACGGTCTTACCGTCCATAACAGACTCTAACGCGCCTTGAATGGATGCCTCGACCTCAGAATCAAGGGCGCTGGTGGCCTCATCCAGCACCAGAATTGGCGCATCTTTCAAAATGGCCCGCGCGATAGCGATCCGTTGACGTTGCCCGCCGGACAGCTTGACCCCGCGTTCGCCAAGGTGCGCGTCATATCCGGTGCGGCCTTTATGGTCCTTGAGCGTTACGATGAACTCATGCGCCTCTGCCTGCCGCGCGGCATCCTCAATTTCCGCCTGCGTCGCATCGGGCTTGCCGTATTTGATGTTGTCGCGCGCCGACCGGTTGAACATCGCAGTTTCCTGCGTGACCATCGCGATCTGGCGGCGCAGGCTTTCCTGTGTCACATCGCGGACATCGGTGCCGTCGATCAACACTTTGCCGGCTTCGGTATCGTAAAGGCGCAACAGCAATGCCACCAAGGTCGACTTGCCCGCGCCTGACGCCCCAACAAGACCCAGCTTTTCACCGGGCTTCACCTGAAGGCTCACATCATCAAGGCCGCCGGGACCGCCACCATAGCTGAACGACACATGCTCCAGCGTGATCGCACCGTGTTTGGCGGCCAGATCCTCGGCATCATGCGCATCTGTCAATGTATGTGCCGGGCTAAGGGTATGCATCGCATCCTCAACCTCGCCCACATTGGCGTACATGCCCATCAGCGTGAAACTGACCCATCCGGTCATCTGCGACAGCCGCAGCGAAATGGCGCCCGCCGTCGCAATGTCACCAGCAGAGGCCGCGCCCGTTGTCCAGAAATACAGCGTCATGCCGACCAGGATGACAGGCAACAGCCCGCCCAGCGCCATCAGCCAGAACCGGAAAGAAGCAGACAGCCAGCCATAATGGACCGCTGTGCCCCAATAATTCTCCATCGCGTCAATCGCGGCGCGGTCTTCGTGGTCGTCATGGGCGAACAATTTGACCGTCTTGATGTTCGTGATCGTATCAACAACCTGCCCTGTCACCATCGCCCGCGTGGCAGCGCGTGCCTTGGACCGTTCACGAATACGCGGCATGAAAAAGCGGATTAGTCCGATGTAGGATATGGACCAAAGCGCCAAAAGCGCCGCCGACCGCGGATCTACTGTGAAAAGCAGGATGACCGACCCGACCAATGACGCCAAGGCAAAGGCGACCGTATGGATCATATCGACGATCAAATCCGTGGTCGCCCGCGCCGCCTGCATCTGCTTTTGTGCAATGCGCCCGGCAAAGTCATCGTCAAAGAAAGTGACAGACTGGCCAAGCGAATGGCGATGCAGCCGCGACAGGATCAGGTTGCCCAAGGATGGACCGACGACAACGGCCTGCATCACACCGGAAACGCCAAGGATGATCGGGCGCAAAATGACGAAAAAGGCGGTGACGCCCAGCAAAAGAACGACGTTCTCGGTAAAGTACCCCTCACCCGATGAGGCAAGTGCCGCATCAATCACCCAGCCCAGCATGAGGGCTGTCGCAACCTCAAGCGTGCCTGCGAAAGCAGACACTAACCCAGCCCAAAGCGTGATTTTTGTGCTGCCTTTCAGACACCACCGCAGGAACGCCATCAACGTCTGCGGCGGCGGTCCTTCGGCAGGTTCAAAAGGGTCGATCCAGCGTTCCGGGGTCATTCAGCTACCTTGTCGCTCTGCCCCAGAAAGCCCCCTGATTGGCGCGCCCAGAACCGTGCGTATTGTCCATTTGCCGCCAGCAATGCGTCATGGGTGCCGTCTTCGATAATGCGTCCTTGATCCATCACGATGATCCGGTCCAACTGCGCGATCGTCGAAAGGCGGTGCGCGATGGCGATGACGGTCTTGCCTTCCATCATCCCATAAAGCGTCTGCTGAATTGCGGCTTCGACCTCACTATCTAGGGCGCTGGTTGCCTCATCCAAGAGCAGGATGGGCGCATCTTTCAGAATGACGCGTGCTAAGCTGATCCGCTGGCGTTGCCCGCCAGACAGTTTCACACCGCGTTCCCCCACGCGGGCGTCGTAGCCGGTGTTGCCTTCGTTATCCTCCAATCCAAGAATGAACTCATGCGCCTCGGCCTTGTGCGCCGCCGCGATCATTTCTTCTTCGCTGGCTTCAGGATTGCCATAAAGGATGTTTTCGCGCACGGACCGGTGCAACAGCGCGCTGTCCTGTTGAACCATACCAATGGCGCTGCGCAGGCTGTCCTGGGTTGCGAACCTGATGTCCTGCCCGTCAATGGCAATCACGCCGCGTTCGGCGTCATAGAACCGCAAAAGCAGTTTCACCAAGGTGGATTTCCCCGCACCCGATTGCCCGACCAATCCGACCTTCTCGCCCGGCCCAACGGTCAGGTTGATCCGGTCCAGCCCCCCGGCTTCTTTGCCGTAGTGATGTGACAAATCACTGATCTGCACCTGCCCGGACGTCACGATCAACGGCTTTGCCTTGGGCTGATCCAACAGCGTCACCGGTTGCGCGATCGTCTGCATTCCTTCGGCCACGACACCCAACTGGCGGAAAAAATTCGTGATGGCCCACATGATCCATCCTGACATCGCGTTCAATCGCAGCGCAAGAGAGGTGGCAACCGCGACCAACCCCACCGAAGCGGACCCCTGCATCCATAGCCAGATGGCCCAGCCAACGACGCCCACGATCAAAACACCGTTCAAGAGCATCAATCCAGCGTCCATGATCGTATAAAGGCGCATCTCGACCTGGAATGTGCGGCGCGCTTCCTCGATGGCCTCTTTGGCGTAGGCGATCTCGCGGTCGTGGTGGGCGAACATCTTGACCGAATGAATGTTGGTGTAGCTGTCCACAACACGCCCCGTGACGGCGCTGCGTGCGTTCGATGCGGCCTCGGACGCGGGACCAATCCGGGTCACAACCCAGCGCAATAGCCAAAGATATGGGACGATCCACAGCATCAAAGGAAACAGAAGGCGCAAGTCAGCCTGCCCCAACAGCACGGCAGCAGCCACCAGATAGGCAATTGCAAAGGTGATCGCATCGAACAGCTGAAAAACCACTTCGCCCGCCGCGGGCGGCGTTTGCATGATCCGGTTGGCGATACGCCCCGCAAAGTCATCTTCAAACCAGCCGACCGACTGCCGCAAGACATGCCGATGTGCGCGCCACCGCACCAAGGTTCCAAAGTTCGGCAGGATACTGTTGTTCAGCAGCATGACCTGCGCCACATGCACCGCCGGGCGCAGCGTCAGAATGAAAACGGCGACCAGAATGAACTCCAGCCCGCTCTGCGCCCAAACCTCTGCCGGGGTGCCTGCCGCCAGGATATCAACCAAACGGCCCAGATAGGACAGCAACCAGACCTCGATAATCGCAATAATGACCGAGGCCACACCCGTGATCCAGAACACACGCATGAACGGCTCTGCGTATTCCCGCAGAAACGGATAAAGCCGCGTGGGCGGCGTGTCGCTCTCCTTGTAGGTCACATAGGGATCGACAAGACCTTCGAACCAACGAAACATCGGTCTGCCTTTCTGGGTTAGACGAGTGCTATAGCAAAGGTTCGGTCAGAGAAAAAGCAGGACCGAGAAACCAACGAGGGCAAGCGCCATGATGCGCATGAAGATGCGCCAGGCGGTTGTGTTTGTCAGAAGGTAGGACAGCAAACTGCCCGCAACGGCCCAGAAAGTACAGACGCCCAGATTGATGGTCGAAAAGGTACCGGCCAACGTCATTGCCTGCTGCACGGGTGCCAAGGTCGCAACATAGGCGGTCGCGCTAAGGGCGACGGCCCAGACCTTGGGATTGACCCATTGGAACAGAATGGCTTCGACGAAGGTGAAGGGTTTATCGGTGTCCTTTTTCCTGGCCGGGTCTGCACGCCACAAATTATACGCCATCCACAAAATCCAGAGGGTCGCGATGATCTTCAACACCAGACCCAGCGCAGGTTGCGCTGTGATCAGCACCCCGATCCCGATCCCCGTGACTGCGGCGATCACCCCGACGCCCAAGGCAACCCCGATGATATGCGGCACTGTTCGTTGAAACCCGAAACGTGCGCCGGACGCCGTGATCAGAATCACATTTGGACCGGGTGAAAACAGACCGAAGAACACAAAACCGATAAGGGGGAGGAATTCAGTCAAGCAACTCGGCTTTCGTCAAGGTGAAGCCCGAGTTTATCCACCGCGCCTCTGCCTCTTGCAAGGCGCGGCCCAGTGCGGGACCGCTGAGGGCTGGCATCAGGTCGGCGGCTGTCAACGGAAAGACCTGCGTGCCCGCATCTTCAATCGGCTTGAATGCTGATTTATCTAGCGGCACAACTGAGCTTTGGACAGGCGCAGCGCCTCTTGCGGTGTGCCGCCGATAACAGCAAGCCGACGCAGGGGGTCAGCCGGAATTTCGAGCGATTGTTCAAGATGCACCAGCACGGGAAGACTGCCTGCATCTGCCCCGGGCAACACCTGCGCCAAAGCGCCGGTAGAGGCCATCGCAGCCAAAGCGGGTGCGGGATCCGGCGCGGCAAGCAGCTTGAGCAATTCAGCCGTCACGCGCTCTGACGACAGCGACTGCAAACCCTCGATATTGTCTGCACAGGCGGCAAGCCCTTCGCGATCCGGGCCATCATTTACGTTCCCGTACCACGCGTAGAAACGGAAAAAACGCAGGATGCGCAGATAATCTTCTTTGATCCGGCGATCAGCATTTTCGATGAACCGCACGTGGCGCGCATATAGGTCAGGCAGACCGCCCAATGGATCAGCGATCTGCCCATCGGGGGCCACATATAATGCGTTCATCGTGAAATCGCGTCGGCGCGCGTCGTCGGTGATATTGTCGGAAAAAGCGACGGTGGCGCGCCTGCCATCCGTCGCGACGTCGCGGCGGAAGGTTGTGATTTCAAATGGTATCCCGTCGACAACCAAAGTGACGGTGCCGTGATCAATCCCCGTCGGGATCGCATGGATTTCAGCGGCTTGCGCCAAATCCATCACAGACTGCGGCGTCGCATCGGTGGCAAGGTCGAGATCAGATACAGGTTCGCCGATCAGCTCATCCCGGACGCAGCCGCCGACAAACCAGGCCTGATGACCCGCGTCAGTAAGCAAAGCACAAACTTTCTGCGCGGCATCACCCTGCAACCAAGGCGCAGAAATCCGGGTCATTTCATCCGCTCGGCGAAGGCGCGTAAGATGCACGCGGTCGCGCCCCAGATGTAGTAGGGACCGAAAGGGACGGTGTAATAACGTCTGCGACGGCCCTGCCAGCGACGCCCTTCAATCAGGTAATTCGAACGCTCCAACAGATGAGCGAGCGGCACTTCGAACACTTCACTGACCTCGCCTGCCTCTGGAATGGGGTCATAGTGACCCTCAATCAGGGCCAGCACAGGCGTGACCTGATAGCCTGTGACGGTTTGATGAGGTGGCAAATGCCCCAGCACGTCAACCATCTTTGGCGGCAGCCCGATTTCTTCATGTGCCTCACGCAGGGCGGCGTCCGTCAGGGTTGGATCGATCGGGTCTTGCTTGCCGCCGGGAAACGCAATTTGACCCGGGTGATGCTTGAGCCGGGCAGAGCGTTTTGTCAGAATAACAGTCTCTGTTTCGGACCGGATACCGATAAGTACTGCGGCCGGGGTAAGCGGACAGTCGGGCGCTTTTACACCGACATTCAGATCAAAGTCAGATGACGCGCCGCCCGGTCGGGCAAGCGCGTCTTCCAGTTTCGTGCGTAGGTCAGGCACTGGCATCCTTGGCCTCGAACCCAAGTGTCTCGGGATCGAAGACGTAATGTGATCCGCAGAATTGGCAGTCTGCGGTGACAGTGCCTTCCTCGGTCGTCATTGTTGCAATGTCCTTGGCCGAATAGATCGACAGGCTTTGACGGACTTTATCATCTGAACAGCTACAGCCGAATTTGATCGGTTGGGCATCATAGACCCGGGGTTGCTCTTCGTGGAACAAGCGCACCAACAGATCGGTCGGCGACACCGTTGGGCCGATCAATTCGATCTCATCGACCGTATCCAGCAGCGTATTGGCCCGGTTCCAGTTTTCGCTTTCATCCGCGTCGAGGATATCGGTCGCATGTAGCAGCCCATTTTCACCGGACCCACCTTCACCGGTCACATGCGGCGATGCCTTTGGCATGTGCTGCAAGATAACGCCCCCCGCGCGCCAATGCGTGCCTTTACCCGGCAGTTGCGACTGGCCATAGGTCAGTTGAAACCGGGTCGGGATTTGCTCGGACTGGGCGAAATACGTTTCGGCACAGGCGGAAAGCGAGCCACCGGCGATGGGTGTGATACCCTGATACGGCGTCATATCCTCGCCCTGGTCGATCAGAATGGCGAAGTAGCCGTTGCCGATCTGGCTGAACGGATCAGCTGTTTCATCCAGTGTTTCTGCATCATAGGACGCATAGGCGCGGATACGCGCAGGCTGTCCGTCTTTCGTGGGGCCGTAGTAATCCGTCGCAATCAATCGCGCGGGGCCGGAACCACGCACCTGCAAGGACAGCTTCCAACGCAGTTTCATCGTTTGCCCGATCAGTGCGGTCAGCAAAGCCATTTCGGCCACCAGACCTTCAATCATGGGGGGGTAGTTGTGCTGTTTCAGAACCTGCTCCAACACACCATCCAGACGCGCCACCCGGCCACGGATGTCGGATGCGTCAAGTTGAAACGGCAGGACGGTGTCGTCCCAGGCGATCTGGGTGCCTGTGGTCATGGTCTTTCCTAACAAGTTCAGGGATGGCATACCGCGCCTATATAGGTGGGGCAAGGCAGCGTCCAAGGGGTAAGCTATGATCAGACGGTATGGCGACGTGCCGCAAAACGGGCAACGGTACAAACATCGGGCGGGCGTTTATGCAATTTTGCCTTTGGATGGGAAGCTGCTGCTGACCTATCAGGGCGACCCCCATTTTGAGATTCAACTGCCTGGCGGCGGCATTGACCCGGGCGAGCATCCGTTGAACGCGCTGCACCGTGAAGTGTTCGAAGAAACGGGCTGGCGCATTGCAGCACCGCGTAAACT
>CBDTVH010000073.1:0-8068 GCA_965363665.1 uncultured Yoonia sp.
AAATATCATGCGTCAACACTTCGGGAAACGGCCCGCCGGATGCCGTTTCGGCCATGTCCCATTTCGTCGTCGCCACGCCCATCGCCTGACACAGGTCCGCAGCACCCGTCCCGACGCGCCCGAGCGCACCAATGATCAAGGCGGTCGGGCGTTTCGTGCCCAAAGCCATCAGCTCTTGTTGCAGTTCCATCAGCAGGTGGTTCGCGCTGGGATAGGCTTTGACCGCTGACGCCAGCTTGCCGTTCTGCTGCGCCAGCCAGCACATCAGCGATACGGCAGCACCCGCATATCCCGCCCAATAGCCGAAGGCCGCGACGCGGCGGCCCTCTTCATCGGTCAGGTATTCCAGATCATAAAGCACACCGCCCCCGGCCTTGAACCGGTCCAACAGGATTTGCCCCGAGGGTTGCCCCTTGTAGGCGTGTCCGAACATGATGTGGCGGTGACGCAGGGGTGTCCCGTCCTCCGGCAATTCTTTGAGGCCGAAGATGATCGCGTCATCGGGGGCGTCCACCCATGAAAACTCTGGTGTGATTTCGCATCCGGCGGCGGCATAGTCGGCGATGGGCAGAATGCGCTGCGTGCTTTCCTCCACCGTCACCTCATACCCTGCTGCAATCAGTTTGGCCGCGCCCTGCGGCGTGAGGCCCACGCGTTCTTCATGCGCACGGCTTTCGGCGCGGACCCAGATGTGGGTCATCACAGCATTCCTTTTTCAAAGACGGCCTGCACGGATGGTTTCGTATTCATCTCATGTTGAAACGCTGCTAGGCGTGGAAAATGCGAAATATCGACGCCATCGCCCGGCAGCCACGTCAAGACCACGTAAAGATAGGCGTCCGAAAGCACCTCTAACTGGCCCGTCTGAAACGGCAGGCTTGGCAGATAGTCTTCCAGATGTGCGCAGCAGTCGTTCATGCGTTCAGGCACCTTGCGCTTCATATCCGCCAGCGAGCTTGCTTCATCCGCCCAGCGCTCGCCGCGCAAGCCATGGGCGTGGTGGGGATGCATCGTGGCGTTCAGGTATGAGATCAGTTCGCGCATCTTGGCGGCTGCGAATGCGTCGTCGGGAACAAGTTGCGGTGCGATATATTCGATAATCGCCGGGGTCTCGGTCAGGATGCCGTCGGGTGTTTCCAATGCCGGCACCCGGCCCTTGGGATTGATCTGTCGATAATCTTCCTTGGTTTGCTCTGCCGTTGCGAAATCAACGCGGATCGCCTCATAAGGCGTTTCCAGTTCTTCCAGTATGATCGCGATGGCGACGGAAATGGTGCGCGGCGCGTAATGCAGTCTCAGCATGGCGGTGTTCCTTCAGTAATGTGTCTGGGCATAGAGCCTGTCATCGCGGTCCAGATGCGGGACGGCATTGAAGCTGGCAAGGATCGGCCCTTGCGGAATGACGCGGACACGGTGCAGCGAGCTGTTCATGATGGGCAGCAGCACATGGGCCATGCGCGTTGGATCAAGGTTCAGCAAATGGCGGATGATCATGCCGATCACGCCGCCAGAGGTGACGCACAGCACCCTGACACCCGGATTGGCCGCTTCCTGCAGGACGGATGTGACCCGGTCCTCGAATGAGGCGAAGGTTTCCACGCCCATGATCTCGGCCTTGTGCCAGGCTTCCATGACTTGTGGCACGTGGTTGGCGAATTCATCGGGGCCGGGAAAGGGCACGCCATGCACGTCTTGCAGCGCCTGACCCAGATTGAAGTAGTCCATTTCGTTCAGGCGGGGATCAATCAGTGGCGCCTCATAGCCGATACCAGCCGCCGTTTCCTGATGGCGGCGCAGACTGCCGGAAATGACCTTGTCGAAAGCGCCTTCGCGGTCGCGCAGGTAATCGCCAAGCCATTTTGCCTGCTGGTGGCCCAGATCGGATAGCTGGTCATAGCTTTCTTCGTCTGTCGCGCCGGAATTGGCCTGTCCGTGCCGGACTAAAATGATCTCGCCCATCAAGTTCCTCCTGAACCAATAGGGTTACGGGGTGCGAAAGGGGTTGGCAACGACTCAAACCCACGGATCCGGGCGCGGACCGGTCGCGATATGTCCCGCCCAAGCGCCCGATCTGATGTCACATCAGTCACAGGCGCGAGAGGGCGAGGAAATAATTGCACTTCACGCAAATGCGCCAAACTGAAATCTGTGATCGGGTGAAAAATTACTGATCCAGTTTCGCCTGTCCTTGCGGCACCCAGTGCACAGACTGGAATCCATTTCTGTGCGTAAATGCGCAGAAGTGCTGCTGTAGGCCGGTTATTCGCATGTCAAGCACCAAACCTGATCACATTGATCACCGTTTTCGTGAACGGTGCGGCCCTTCCCGAACGGCCTGGAATGCCCAATCTTCAACTCATCGAAACGCGGCAAACATCGCCGTAACGACAAACCAGATGCGGTTCTCCCGCCGCTACACATAACTGAAAAGGATCTTAATCATGTCTATCAAATCAATCGCACTCGTCGCCGCAACAATCGCAGCAACAGCTTCCGTCGCATCCGCCGACAACTATTTTGAATTCGGTGAGCGTTTGGAAAGCTCTTCCATTCTTGACCTTGGCCTTGTCCGGTCAGAGGGTGCAGGCACCGTTGAAATCTATGACTATTCACGCGGTGAAATTGGCGCACTCTTGGGCACTGAAACGGTGAACGCAGGTGCAAACGCCGACGTTCGCGTCAATGTCGGTAACCGCCCATTCCAGGACGTCATCGCCCTGCTGAAGGTTGACGGCCAGACCGTTGCCCAGCGTGATTTCGACATCGACCGCTAAATTCTCAGGTCGGGAAGGGTTTCTTTCCCTGTAGCTGAGGCCGGTATCCTTTCGTGGGTGCCGGCCTTTTGCATTTTGCGGCGCTTCACCCTCTTGTTAACCGATTCTTAGCGTGGGATTGTGACCCTCAAGAGCAGCATATAATCGCACAAACAGGGTCAGATCATTGTCCACCACAACGCTTCTGAGTGACGTTTTCGGCTTTGATGCTTTCCGTCCCGGTCAGCAGGAAATCGTAGAGGCTGTGATTGCGGGTGAAGACACGCTTGCGATCATGCCGACGGGTGGCGGCAAATCACTGTGTTTTCAACTGCCTGCGCTGGCTAGAAACGGTGTTACGGTCGTCATCTCGCCTTTGATTGCGCTGATGCGCGACCAGGTGCGCGGGTTGCGTGAAGCGGGTGTCGATGCCGGTGCGCTGACATCGGGTAATACCCCCGAAGAGACGGATGCTGTTTGGCAGGCGCTGGAAGCCGGCACGCTGAAGCTGCTTTATATGGCGCCGGAACGGTTGGCGTCGGGTGGCACGATGAACATGCTGCGCCGCGCGGGCGTCGGTCTGATCGCGGTGGATGAGGCGCATTGCGTCAGCCAGTGGGGCCATGATTTCCGCCCGGATTACCTGCGGATCGGTGAGTTGAAACGCATGCTGGACGTGCCCTTGGCCGCTTTTACAGCAACGGCCGATGCCGAAACCCGCGAGAGATCGTGGAAAAGCTATTCGGCGGGCAGCAACCTGCTACCTTCCTGCGGGGTTTTGACCGTCCGAACATCCATCTGGCCTTTGCCGTCAAGGACGGCCCACGCAACCAGATCCTGAATTTCGCGGCCGCGCGCAAAGGCCAGTCTGGCATCGTATATTGCGGCACGCGTGCAAAGACCGAAACGCTGGCCAAGGCTTTGGCTGAGGCGGGGCACAGCACCTGCCACTATCACGGCGGAATGGGGGCCGAGGACAGGCGCATCGTTGAACGCCGTTTTCAGCAAGGGGATGGGTTGATTGTCTGCGCAACCGTCGCGTTCGGTATGGGCATTGATAAACCCGACATCCGTTGGGTGGCCCATGCTGATCTGCCCAAGTCGATCGAGGCGTATTATCAGGAAATTGGCCGCGCCGGGCGCGACGGTGCGCCTGCGGAAACCCTGACGCTGTTTGGACCCGATGATATCCGTTATCGCCGTCAGCAAATTGATGAGGGGCTGGCGCCGCCCGAACGCAGGGCCGCTGATCATGGACGGTTGAATGCTCTGCTGGGGTTGGCCGAGGCGTTGCGCTGTCGCCGCCAGAATTTGCTGGAATACTTTGGTGAAAACCCTGCCCCCTGCGGGCACTGCGACTTGTGCGACAAACCCGCCGAGGTGTTCGACGGCACGACGGCGGTGCGCATGGCGCTGTCGGCGGCCTTGCGCACGGATGAATGGTTTGGCGCAGGGCATCTGATTGATATCTTGCTGGGCAACCCGACCGACAAGATCCAGCAGCGGGGCCATGACAGCCTGCCGACCTATGGCGTCGGCAAGGAGTATGACAAACGGCAATGGCAGGCGATTTTCCGGCAGATGATGGGGCATGATCTGCTGCGCCCGGACCGTGAGCGGCATGGCGCGCTGCGCATGACCGACCATGCGCGGCCCATCCTGCGCGGCGAAGCGACGATTGAACTGCGCCGCGATACCATCAAGGCCGCTCGGGGCTCTGGCCCGAAAGTGCGCATGTTGGTTAGCGAGGAAGACGCGCCGCTGTTGTCCGCGCTCAAGGCCAAGCGGCGCTATCTGGCAGAGCAGGCGAATGTCCCGGCCTATATCATCTTCAACGACCGCACCTTGATTGAAATGGCCGAGAAACGCCCGAAGACGCTGGACGACATGGCGCATATCGGCGGGGTGGGTGCCAAGAAGCTGGAAAACTACGGGCGCGACTTTCTGGCAGTTATCGCCGGGGCCGTGGAAGAGGTGCATCCGATGCGGCGCAAGTTGGCCGGACGCGATGAAGGCGCGCTTTATGACCGTCTGATGGAGGTGCAGGCGTCGCTGAACCGCGGCCCGCATGGCGCCGACAAACCGATGAGCTGTTCGGCGTCGATGCTGGCCAAGGTTGCCCAGCTACGCAGTGCAGATATGGATAATCTGACCCGCGTAATCGGCGATAAATACGCCGAACGGTTTGGCGAAGCGTTCCTGGAAGTGTTGGAAAGCACCTCGTAGAAATGCGGACCCCCGCAGGGACCCGCCAAATGATCCGATGATCGCGTTTTATTGCACCACGATCTGCGCTGTCATGTTCCGGTGAATCTTACAGAAATAGTCATAGGCCCCCGCGGCGGAAAACGTCAGTTTGCTTTGATCGCCACGCCCCAGATTACCGGTGTCGAACGCGCCGTTGTTCGCTGTGGCGGTATGCGGTGCGCCGTCTTCGTTGACGAAGGTCACGCTGTCACCGGCGGCGATTGTCAGGACGGCCGGTTCAAACGCGAAACCTTTGATGGTGATGACGTGGTCGGCGGCGTTGGCCATGGTTGCGGAAACTAGAAGGGCGCCAGCGGTAAGAAGTGCTTTGAAGGTCATATCGAAATCCTATGATGCGTCGCGCCGATACCGCGCGACAAGTTGAAACAATTGGGTAAGACGGACGTCTCACAAGGGTTACGCCCGGGTATTCAAATCTATTCCCGACTTTTAAAAATTTATTGCGGTCTTGCGGAAATACCAGCGCAGATTGCCATATTCTGCGCGTTTGGGACAGCGTCGGTTTTCAAGGGCAGCACCTTGACCCTTGATCCGGGCAGGATTAGCAGCCCGGTAAGCAAATGAGGGTTGGACATGGCACGCAAACGCAAGGGCCGCGATATTTCGGGCTGGTTGGTGGTGGATAAACCCGCTGGCATCACGTCGACCGCTGTCGTGAACAAGGTGCGCTGGGCGATGGACGCCAAGAAGGCCGGTCATGCAGGCACCCTTGATCCAGAAGCGACAGGCGTGCTGGCCGTGGCCTTGGGTGAGGCCACGAAAACGGTGCCTTACATCACTGACGCGCTGAAAGCCTATACCTTCACGATCCGGCTGGGTCAGGCGACCAATACCGACGACGCCGAAGGTGAAGTGATTGCGACAAGCGATTTGCGCCCCGATGACGCCGCGATCAAATCCGCGTTGGGCGCGTTTGTCGGTGATATCATGCAGGTGCCGCCCCAGTTTTCTGCCGTCAAGGTGGACGGTGAGCGGGCCTATAAGAAAGCCCGCGATGGTGAGGAAATGGAACTGGCCGCCCGCCCTTTGTGGGTTGACGAACTGTTGCTGGTTGATCGTCCCGATCCCGATCACGTCGTTCTGGAAATGACCTGCGGCAAGGGCGGTTACGTCCGTTCCATCGCGCGCGATCTGGGCGATGCGCTGGGGTGCAAGGCCCATGTCCGGTCGCTGCGCCGGATCTGGTCCGGGCCGTTTCAGGCAAGCGAAGGCGTGACGCTGGAACAGGTTGATGCGATGGCCAAGACACCCGATCTGGACGCCTATCTGCAACCGCTTGAAGTGGGTCTGGTTGATCTGCCCGAGGTCCGCTGTCTGGCCGAAAGCGTCGCCAAGCTGCGCAACGGCAACCCGGCCTCCGTCATCGCATCGGATGTGGAGTACGGCGAAGAGGTCTGGGCCTCGTTCGAGGGCAAGGCCATTGCCGTGGGCACCTATCGTGGCGGCGAGATGCAGCCATCGCGAGTGTTCGTGGCGTAGGTGATCACGCGGACGCATATCAAGGACGACGCGCCTTCGATTGCCGTTTATTCTGACTGCGAACGCTACCGTTACGCGCTGAACAGGACATGGGATGCGGCGGGCAAGCGGGGGTTGTTCGGCATGCTGAACCCGCCCAAGGCCACTGAAATGCACAATGATCCAACCGTGGAGCGCTGCGAACGCCGGGCGAGGGCGCTTGGATTTGGCGCGTTTCAGGTCACAAATATCTTTGCATGGCGCGACACCGATCCTTTCAAGATGCGCAAGGCCGCCGATCCGGTCGGGCCTGCGAATGACGCGACCCTTCTTGACGGCGCGCTTTGGGCCGATCAGATCATCGCGGCCTGGGGCACGCACGGGGGCCATCTTGATCGCGGGCCGCAGACCGAGGCGCTTTTGCGCGGGACCGGCAGACCGCTTTACGCGCTTGGTCTCAGCAAACACGGCCATCCCAAGCATCCGCTTTACATCAGTTATGCGCAGCAGCCGGTTCTATGGGACGCGCCGTAGACGTTAACCATTTGTTCAGTTTCTGCGCCATCTTGCGTCGCTTGCATGCTATCCAACGGACTGCGGGGTCGGGGGCGACTCGGTTAGTGACAGGTTAATGAGATGCTCGCTCTTTTTGGATTGATGGGGGTCGCGATGGCGGCAGTGGTGATGTCTGACTCGGACGAAGACGAGGTGCCGACCGAAGACACGATGCCCGAGGACGATGATCCCAGTGTCGAGATCAAACCGGTGGATGACCTGATCGACCCCAGCGATGAAGACACCGTGATCTTTTCGGGTGATCTGGATGATATCGTCCTGACCGGCGCCGGGAACGACTATCTGGATGGTGAGGATGGCGACGACCATCTGGCCAGCGGTGCGGGCGATGACATTCTGCACGGTGGACGCGGCAACGATGTGCTGGATGCGGGTGCCGGTGATGACCAGTTATACGGGCACATCGGCGACGATATCCTGAGCGGCGGTGACGGGGGGGACTTGCTGAACGGTGGCGGCGGCGATGATGTGATCATGGGCGGCGCAGGGGATGACGCACTGCTTGGGTCACTTGGCAACGATGTGCTGGTGGGCGGCAGCGGGGCCGACACGCTGCATGGTGGGTCGGGGGATGATATCCTTTATGATCGGGGTGATGCGAACGTCGATTACATCAACGGCGGGGCCGATGACGACACGCTGATGGGCGGTGTGGGTGATAACCTGCATGGTGGGACAGGGGCGGATACCTTCGCGTTGTTGGTGGACAATGATCTGATCGTCGAGGATTTCGACGCAAAAGAGGATGTTATCGAGATCACTTATGAAGGCACCCCGCCCACGTTGCAAACGACCGCGACGGATGAGGGCCTTGTGCTGATGGCGGATGATACGGTGGTTGCAACCTTCCGCGATCTCGCTGATCTGGATGTGGGGCAAATCACGCTGGTAGCTGCCTGAGAAAACCCTTTCCTTTTGCGCAGAATCCTCCTATTGCGGCGCATCTGCGCAGGGATTGCCCTGCACGGACCCTCCACGGGCCTTTCTGGACGACATCCCGGATCGCGCCATTC
>CBDTVH010000074.1:0-8001 GCA_965363665.1 uncultured Yoonia sp.
CGGTCATAAAGCGCCTGGCTGCCGTTCGCCTCAAACTTGGCTTGTGCGGCACGGGCGCGGGCGACGATGGCATCTACCTCGGCCAGATCATCGTGGGCGTTCATTTTGGTGTCTCCTGTCGCACGCGTGGGTTTCATCCACCCTACGTCATCCCTTAAACCCGGTCGCGACTACGAACTTCTCGGAACTATCCGACCGTGACGCAGGCGGTTTCACATTCGCCACCTTCGTGAACCGCGCCTTCAGCAGTTTCTGCAAATCGCCCTCGGCTCCGCCTGCCAGTACCTTCGCTACAAACGTCCCGCCCTCTTCAAGCACGTCGAAGGCGAAATAGGCCGCCGCCTCGCACAGCGCGATGATCCGCAAATGGTCGGTCTGTTTGTGGCCAGAGGCCGAGGCCGCCATATCCGACATCACCACATTGGCCTTGCCGCCCAGCCAGTCCTTCACTTTCAGATCGGCGTCATCTTCCATGAAATCAAGCTGATGGATTTCCGCCCCCGCAATCGGTTCCACCTCTTGCAGGTCCACGCCCAAGACATAGCCCTGCGCCTTGCTTTTCCGCTCACCCAGCGTGTTGGCGCGTTTGACGGCCACTTGCAGCCAGCCACCGGGCGCGCAGCCCAGATCAACGATCCGGGCGCCCGGGACCAAAAAGCGGTATTTGTCATCAAGTTCGAGGATCTTGTAAGCGGCCCGCCCCCGATACCCATCGGCCTGCGCGCGCTTCACGTAGGGGTCATTCAACTGCCGCTGCAACCAGTTGGTCGAACTGATCTTGCGCCCTTTGGCGGTTTTCACTTTGACCGTCAGGTCGCGGTAGCCACGCCCTGAGGTATTTTTTGTCGGTTGTTTTGCCATACCAGCGCTCTACCCCTAAAACGGCGTGTCTTCCAAGACCCCATGCGCCGACATCTGCGCATAAAGCAGGCCTTCGCGCAGGCCACGGTCGGCAACGGACAGACGATCGGTCGGCCAAAGCCGCATCAGCGCCTGCAAAATGGCCGAGCCCGACATGATCAGCGCCTGCCGGTCTTTGCCAATGCGCGGGTCGGCACGGCGGCCAGCGGGGCCGAGCGTCAGATAATCGCGGATCACCGTATCAATCTGATCCGACGTCATGCGCAGCCCGTCGACTTTGGTCCGGTCATAGCGTTTCAGGCCAAGATAGCTTGCCGCCACGGTGGTGACCGTACCACTGGTGCCGATAATCTGGAAACCTTCGCGGGCTTGTGCGGCGGCATAGGGCGAAAACTCTTCAAGGTTCTCCTCGAAGAACCAACTCATCAGGGCAAAGCGTGCCGCATCATCCTCAACATCCGAGAATTGGTCGCGCAATGTCGCGACACCCAGCGGCACCGATATCCAATCCACGACCTTGGCCGCCGCAAACGGCCCCGGATCAGATTTGAACCCCGCATGCAGGCGCATGATTGCACGCGGACGTTCGCGTTTGGGCACATGGGTCAGGTCGATCCAGACCAGCTCGGTCGAGCCACCACCGATATCAACGACCAGCAGCTGTTCGGTATTCACACTAACCAAAGGCGCGCAGGAAATGACGGCAAGACGCGCCTCTTCCTCGGGCTTGATAATTTCCAGGTTTAGGCCGGTTTCACGCCGCACCTGTGCGACGAAATTATCGCCGTTCAGCGCTCGCCGACAAGCCTCGGTCGCGACAAGGCGCATGTGCTGCACACCGTGGCGTTTCAGCTTTTCCCGGCAAATGCGCATGGCTGAAATCGTGCGGTTCATCGACGCACGCGACAACCGGCCGGTGCTTTCCAGACCCGCACCCAGTTGCACGGATTTCGAAAAACTATCGACCACATGAAACTGACTGCCCTTGGGTTGGGCAATCAGCATACGGCAACTGTTGGTGCCCAAATCCAACGCAGCATAAAGCTCTGCCGGATCGGGCGGTTTTGGCGCGGGGGTATCGACCGCTTTCGGGAACGCGCCCGCACCGTTGGGACGCTTGGGCGCCATGGTTCACGCCCTCCATTTTCGAGTTACCATCAAGCTATGCGCCCTCAAGGCTTTGCACAAGCCTTGTGATGGCAGGCCTCACAACCTTTATGCAGATAATGATGACGCGTGGCGGTGTCATGGTCCGGCGCGATAGGTTAGCAATTCAGGCAGTCGCGGACTGCATCTGCCATGTCGAAAACCGACATTGAGTGGCGTTTCGCGATGATAGAACGAAGGCGAGAGAAACAAGGGGAATCACATGGCTGACGTTACCATCGTCTATTGGCGCGATATGCCAGCCCAGGTCATCGTGGGCCGTGGCCGTCGCGGTGTGAAACTGCCCCTGCCGGAACGGTTTGAGCAGGCGATCGACCGTGCCGCGATGAAATCTGGTGCTGCTGAGTCCGACGACTACATGGCCGGATTTCGCAAGGCCGACCCCATTCCTGTGGATGGCAGCGATCAAGAGGCGGCTGAGATCACTGTCGCCAAGATCGACGCTGATTACGACCAAGAGCGGATCAAGACGCTTATCGCTAATGATGGCTGGGCTTGAACACCCCGCCCCCTTCCCCTTTTCGCACCCTTCGGAGGTCGCTTATGTCCTTGCTTTCATTTCGTAAAACAAAAGAGTTTAACGCACCAACGGCGAACCCGCTTTTAGAGGCGTTTTTGAAAGACTACTCCATCGAGGTGATGCCGCGCACCGCCGAAAAGGTCGAAGACTTCCGCGAACTCTTGCCCCAAGGCACCCGCGTCTACATCGCCCATATCGAAGGCACACCCATTGAAGATATGGTCGCGACGGCCAAGCGCCTTGCCACTGATGGCTACAAGGTCATGCCGCATTTTCCCGCGCGCATCATCAAGGATGAAGCGACGCTAGCCGACTGGATCGCCCGCTATCAGGGCGAGGCGAATGTCGATCAGGCGCTGTTGCTTGCCGGTGGTGTGGCTGAACCACTTGGTGACTACGACTCTTCTATGCAGCTTCTCGAAAGCGGTCAGTTCGATAAGGCCGGTTTCAAACGCCTGCACGTCGCAGGCCACCCCGAAGGCAACCGCGACATCGACAAGGACGGATCAGACAAGAACGTGCAGGACGCACTGCGCTGGAAACAGAAGTTTTCGGAAACCACCGACGCCGAAATGGCGCTGGCCACGCAGTTCGCCTTTGAAGCAGGCCCCATCATCGCCTGGGCCGACGCGCTGAAAGAGGCCGGTATCACCCTGCCGATCCATATCGGCATCGCGGGCCCCGCCAAGCTGCAAACGCTGATCAAATTCGCCATCGCCTGCGGCGTCGGTCCATCACTGAAAGTGCTGCAAAAACGCGCGATGGATGTCAGCAAACTGCTGCTGCCTTATGAGCCCACGGATGTCCTGACACAACTTGCCGCCCACAAGGCCGCGCACCCCGATTTCAACATCACCAACGTCCACTTCTTCCCCCTTGGCGGCATCAAGACCAACGCCAATTGGGCCATCGCAAATGGCGGCGCATCTGCTGTCCCTGCCTCTCACCTCAAGGACCACACCGTATGACACGCACGATTGTCGAATCCAAAACAAAGACTGCCATCATCGGGTTCGACCAGCCCTTTTGCGTGATCGGTGAGCGGATCAACCCTACAGGCCGCAAGATCCTGGCCGAGGAGCTGGAACGCGGCGATTTCAGCCGTGTTGAGGCCGACGCAATCGCGCAGGTTGCGGCAGGTGCGAATATCCTCGACATCAATTCCGGCGCAGTGTTCTCCAACAAAATGGCCGAAGATCCGCGCTATGCCGACAACAACTTCGTCGAGCCACCCTTGATGAAGGAAATGGTTGAACGTGTGCAGGCGATCGTTGACGTGCCGCTTTGCATCGACAGTTCGGTTCCCGGCGCGCTGGAAAATGGCTTGGCTGCGGCCGAAGGACGGCCTTTGCTGAACTCGGTGACAGGCGAAGAAGAACGCCTGGAACTCGTTCTGCCACTGGTCAAGAAATACAACGTGCCCGTCGTTGCGATCTCCAACGATGACACAGGGATCAGCGAAGACCCCGACGTGCGTTTTGCGGTCGCGAAAAAGATCGTGGAACGCGCCGCCGATTTCGGCATCCCCGCGCATGACATCGTGGTCGACCCGCTGGTCATGCCCATTGGTGCAATGGGCACCGCTGGCTTGCAGGTCTTTACTCTGGTCCGCCGTCTGCGTGAAGAACTGGGCGTCAACACCACCTGCGGCGCATCCAACATCAGCTTTGGCCTGCCCAATCGTCACGGCATCAACAACGCCTTCCTGCCGCTGGCGATGACGGCGGGCATGACATCCGCCATCAGGAACCCGGTCGCCCTGCCCATCGGTCCGCTCAAGATCGCCGAGAAGAAGGCCGAAATCCAGGCCGCAGGCATCATCCTGCCCGAAGACATGGACGACGAAACCTTTGTCCAGTTGTTCGGCATGGGGTCAACCAAGCCGCGGGCCGGCAAGGAAATGGAAGCAATCCGCGCCGCCAACTTCCTGACCAACAACGACCCTTCCGGTTCCGAATGGATCAAATTCAACCGCGTCGCCCCGAAAGAAGGCGAAGGGCGCGCCCGGACAGGGCGTCGCCGTCGCGCCTGACGTCTACGGCTTTGCCCGCCCTGCAAGCTTTTGCAGGGCGGTGTTCAGCACGGCCATATCGCCACCAATGCCCAGGAACGTCACACCCTTGTCCGCGTATTCGGTAAAGCGGTTCTCATCAAACGTGATGATCCCGGCAATCTTGCCTGCGGCTACCGTGCGCGCAATCAGATGATCAATCGCCGCCTCGACGTCGGGGTGATCGGGCTGGCCGGGATACCCCATATCTGCCGACAGATCAGCAGGCCCCACAAACACGCCATCCACGCCATCGGTCGCGGCAATTGCGTCGATGTTCCTGACCGCTTTCGCGCTTTCGGCCTGAACCAGCAAACACATTTCTTCATTGGCAGCATAGGGATAATCGCCAACCGACCCCCACCCCGTCGCGCGTGCCAGCACGGCACCCATCCCGCGATTGCCCTGGGGTGGATAGCGCATGGCACGCGCCATATCGCGCGCCATGTCGGCGTCATCGACCATCGGCACCAGCACCGTCTGGCACCCCAGGTCCAGCACCTGCTTGACCATCCAGACTTCGGCATTGGCGATGCGTACCACCGCAGGTGTGCCGCTGATCGCCAGGGCCTGCAACTGCGGCAGCATCTCTGACACAGTATTGGGCCCGTGTTCGCCGTCAATCAGGCACCAGTCAAACCCGGCGTTGCCCGCAAGTTCGGCCAGAACAGCGCTACCGGAGGTCAGCCAGATACCATGTTGCACCTGCCCATTTTGAAGCGCAATTCTCAGTGTATTCTTCGGCGTTTGCATCCAAACCCTCTTATCAAAGGAAAACGCGCCGATGCGAACACATCGGCGCGAAACAGGCAACTCGTTAAGCTGGGAGGAACCCTTTAGCGATAGTAAAGCGACTGCCCGTTATGGAATATCTGCACCTTTTCAGGGGCGGCGGCCATGCGCACGGACTTGCCGCGCAACTCGGCATGAATGCCCGGCAATTTCCCGATGACGGCGTCGTTGTCGCCCACCTTGTCAAAATACAGCAATGTGACCTCGCCAAGCGCCTCGGTGATGTTCACCTTTCCCTCAAACGCAAAATCATCGCCGGTGGTCTCGATCATATCCTCGGGGCGGATACCGATGTTGACCTTCAGACCCTTGTCCGAGGCTTGCGTCGGCACCGCTGATTTCGCAAAGCCACCTGCATCAAGTTTGACGGTCGTCTGCGGGCCGGTCTCGACAATCTCGCCTGCCAGCAGGTTCATCGCAGGTGATCCGATGAACTGGGCGACGAATTCATTCTCCGGCCGCTCATAAAGCTCAAGCGGCGTGCCGACTTGGGCGATGCCCTTGTTGGCCAGAACCACGATGCGTGTCGCAAGCGTCATCGCTTCCACCTGGTCGTGGGTCACATAGATCATCGTGCTGTCAGGCATCGATTCCTTCAGCTGCGCAATCTCGATCCGGGTTGCGACGCGCAGGGCGGCGTCAAGGTTGGAAAGCGGTTCGTCAAAGAGGTAGACCTTGGGGTCACGCACAATCGAGCGACCAATAGCGACACGCTGGCGCTGACCCCCCGAAAGTGCCTTGGGCAGGCGATCAAGATATTCGTCCAACTGCAAAATCTTGGCGGCACGGTTGACCGCCTCTTCAATCTCAGCCGGTGTTTTCTTGGCCAGTTTCAATGCAAAGGACATGTTATCACGAACCGTCATATGCGGGTAAAGCGCGTAGGACTGAAACACCATCGCGATGCCGCGTTGCGCGGGCGGCACGTCATTGACGACCTGCCCGTCGATCTGCAACTCACCACCGGTGATCTTTTCCAAACCCGCGATCATCCGCAGCAAAGTCGATTTACCGCAACCGGACGGACCGACAAAGACGATCAATTCGCCCGTCTTGATATCAAGGTTGATGTTTTTGAGAACATCAACGGTCCCCCCATAGGTCTTGGCAACGTCCGTCAGTATCAGATCAGCCATGTCTCACTCCCCTTAAGCTTCAAGTCCTGAGCGCGAGGCAAACCTGCCACGGCCCAAGGTGCAGTCTTCCGTCTGCGGATGTATGTGCGCTGCCCAACTCGGCACCGATCGGTGTCCAGCTCCCCTCAGGCAGATCGAAATCAGATGGTGTTTCACTTACGTTGAAGGCGCAAAAGATCGTCTGAGCGCCATGGGTGCGGGTAAAGTACACGACGTCGCCCTTGGATCGCACCGCATCATGTTCACCAACGCTTACCGCCGGGTGCGTGTGACGGAACGCAATGGCCTTGCGATAGTGATGCAACAGCGCGCCGGGCTCTTCCTCTTGCGCGGCGACCGACATGTGCAAATGCTCTGACGCGACAGGCAGCCAAGGCTGCGAGGCCGAGAAGCCGCCATTCTGATTGCTATGTTCCCACACCATCGGTGTGCGGCATCCATCACGGCCTTTGAATTCCGGCCAGAATTCAATGCCATAAGGGTCTTGCAGATCTTCAAAGGCGACCTCCGCTTCGGGCAGGCCCAGCTCTTCGCCTTGATAAAGGCAGACCGATCCGCGCAGACACATGATCAGCGTGGCAAACATGCGCTGCGCCGCTGGCGGCAAATCCCAGCGGGAGGCATGGCGCACCACATCATGATTGGAAAAGGCCCAGCAGGCCCAGCCATCGGCAGCAACCGCGTCGACATGGTGCATGACCTCGACGATGCGTTTGGCGGTCGGCTGGTCTTTGGCCAGGAATTCAAAGGCATAGCACATCTGCATCAGATCATCGCCAGCGGTATACTGGCCCATGATCTCCAACCCCTTCTGGGCATCCCCCACCTCACCCACGGCGGCGGCGCCATAGGGTTCCATGACCGCCCGCAGTCTGCGCAGAAACGCGAGGTTCTCGGGCTGGTTCTTGTCGTAGAGGTGTTCCTGATGGTTATAGGGGTTCACGGACGGCGCGATATTCGCATTGCGCTTTTCAGGCGGCAAGGCAGGGTTATCGCGCAATTCCGCGTCGTGCATATAAAAGTTGATGGTATCAAGGCGGAAGCCATCGCAACCCCGGTTCAGCCAGAACCGCGCCACATCCAGCAACGCCTCTTGCACCTGTGGTTCGTGAAAGTTCAGGTCAGGCTGGGACACAAGAAAGTTGTGCAGGTAATACTGCTCGCGCCGCGCGTCCCACTGCCAGGCTGATCCCCCAAAGATCGACAGCCAGTTGTTGGGTGGTGTGCCGTCGGGCTTTGGATCGGACCAGACATACCAATTGGCCTTGTCATTGGTGCGGTTGGCGCGGCTCTCGGCAAACCAGGCATGCTGGTCGCTGGTGTGGCTGAGGACGAGGTCAATCATCACCCGGATACCCAGACGATGCGCCGTTTCCACTACGGCATCGAAATCAGCCAATGAACCAAACATCGGGTCAACATCGCAATAATCGCTGACGTCGTAGCCGAAATCCTTCATCGGTGACATGAAGAAC
>CBDTVH010000075.1:0-7928 GCA_965363665.1 uncultured Yoonia sp.
CCAGAACAGCGAGCAGCAGAAGAATGACCCATCCTGCAACCGCACCGGGCAATGCAATGGCAGCGATTGCCATGCCGATAGCAGCCATACCTTGCAGTGCCGCCCCACCGGCCCAGAAATATTTTCGCACTTCGCTTCTCTGGATGACGCGGGCAAGCAAGAGTTGCGGCAGCAATGCGCCCGACTCGCGGACCGGCACAAGCATACCGATAAGAAACCCTGGCGATCCGATGGCGTTCAGCAACCAGGCCAGCACAAGTTTAGGGTCAATCAAACCATCAGCCGTCTTGGTGAGGGTCAGCGACGCAACGTGAGTGACATAAGCTTTGTTCATGATGTTTCAGCGCGCACGGATAAGATCTGACCTCATGTCGCTACCCTTTTTAATGGTCCTGATCCGGCAAGATATGACGCCGTGATGCGAAAGCAAGCTTGTTCACCGCATGGGGGATAATAGGCCTGATTGTTTTGAAGGGGCCGGGTCCGGGTTGCCGAAACCTGTCTCAACGGGGAGATGGGACAGGTTTCGGCGGACTGGTTAGTCCAGCCAACAGACCGGGACATGGTCTCTTGTACATCACGAACACCGGCATGGCGGATTGGTTCCCTCGCGAAAGCAAGAAACTATTCTTGCGCAATTGGGAACCTTTGCCACTTTTGCATGTTAAAGCGAGACGGGCATGTGTGCGGTGTGTCGTCAGGCCATTGCGCACATGATTTCGGCCCATGGCGGTCGTTTCAACAAAGGATATCCGACATGGACAAGCGCGCAATTATCTTCGGCTCAATCGGCACGATTGTAGAAACCTCCGCAATGCAGCGCGAAGCGTTCAATCAGGCCTTCGCCGAGGCCGGACTTGATTGGCATTGGACCGAGGATGAATATATCCCGCTGTTGCGGAAATCCGGCGGACGCCAGCGCATTGCCGATTATGCGGACTCAAAGGATGAAGACGTCTCGGCCACTGAGCTGCATAATCGAAAAACCGAGATTTTCGGCGAGATGATGATGACAAAGGGCCTTAAACCACGGCCGGGTGTCCTGCCGTTGGTGCATTTCGCCAAAGACAATGACATGAAGCTGGGCTTTGCAACAACGACATCAAACAACAATGTTTGCGCAATTTTCGACGCGTTGGACGGCGCCTTGCACCGAAGCACATTCGATTTTATTGGCGACCTGGATGAGGTTACCGCACCAAAGCCCGACCCCGAGATTTACTATCGCACAATGACAGCGCTGACAGTGACTTCCGACCAGTGCCTTGCAATCGAAGACACCGCTGTGTCCATGCAGGCAGCAGTTGCCGCAGGCATTGCGTGTATCGCATTTCCGGGTGCCTATGCCGATGCGGATGATTTCAAGGATGCCTACCGCATCGTGGATCAACTAGATCCGCACCTTTTGCCGGTTCTGGCGGCAAGTGAGGAACGTTAGGGCGGTCAAGGGCGTTAATCTTATAATTCCCTGTGCAATTCCCACGTTACGGTGTGAGCTGCGCAAATAAGGAGACACCTATGTTAGACCGACGCCATTTCCTGAACCGCTCGCCCGCGCTGTTTGCTGCGGCAGCATTGCCCGCCATCGCTGGACAACCCGCCAATGCAGACCGCAGTAACTGGGCACGTTGGGATGCACAGGTCACACCTGCCGGCTATGTCCCCGAAACGACGAACCCTTGGGGTGTTCATCCACGCTTTTTGCCGGTCCGCGTCAATGCCAATGCGGGCCTTGTGCCGGGCGACATTCATGTCGATCCAGTTGCGCGCTACCTTTATCATATCGAGGAAGGCGGCACAGCGATGCGCTATGGTGTGGCGATCGCGCGGGGTGAGCTTTATGAACCGGGCATCTACACCATTCGCCGCAAGGCGCGGTGGCCTAGCTGGACCCCCACCGCCGCCATGATCGCGCGCGACCCTGAGCTTTACGAACCTTTCGCTGACGGTATGCCCGGCGGCCCCCAAAACCCGTTGGGATCTCGGGCCTTTTATCTTTTTGAAGGGAACCGTGACACATATCTGCGGATCCATGGCACGCCTGAGCCCTGGTCTATCGGTGGTCGCGCCAGTTCCGGCTGCGTCCGCATGATCATGGCGCATATCAACGATCTTTACGGCAATGTCACCACAGGCAGCCGCGCGCATCTGTATGATGCCGACCGCTTGGTCACGGCAACCAGCTAGTGCTATCCTGCGCAGATCGGGCGGCCGTCAACGGTTTTCAGCGGCAGTAGTGTCGTCTCGACCGGTCCCTGATATTCATACCAGTAGCAATTGTCAGTCTCGCGCAGCCTTGCTGTCGCGAGATTTTGTCTGGGGTCAGCCAACTCAGTCACAGCATCTGATACAATGCGAGGTTCTTCGCGCACGGGGGTGCTGCCGCAGGCCGCGACAGTCGTTAGAGCAAGCAGAGAGATCGTCTTTATATAAGTCATTGCAATGTCACTTTCTTATACCGTGGCACAACCTGTGCCAAGCTGTACAGAGAAGACGAAAAAAGGCGGTCAAACGACCGCCCTTTTCCGTAGTTCAGGATGCTAGAAATTAGCTGTCATCGCTGATATCAAGTTCAACCCAGCCAGATGCCATGGTTGGTGTGTCTGCATCACCTTCATAGATTACTGCTGCGATCATGCTTGCCTGATTTGGCTCAAGCACGACGTTCACGTCGGTGTTTGCACCAGCATTCAGCGGCGCCGTACCCAGCAATTCGCCGAATTCACCCGTTGAGTAATCATAAACGGCCAGCATGCCGGCCTCGGATGTGCGTACCAGATTGATCGTGATCGAGCTGTCATCTTCTACCAGTGTCTGAAAGCCAAATGTGCCTTGTGCAGACGCGGCGGTGCCCAGTGTAAGTGCGGCAACAATAGCGGATGTTTTGAAAATATTTGTCATGTTTAGTCCTTTCTCGTATGGCGGCGAACGCGCTGTGTTCGCTGCTTCTGATGAACTAACTTCCCGGCCCTCGGATCGTTCCTTTTGAAACGGATTTTTTGCCAACAGCAATCGCTGGCAAACCGCTGAAAAGGCTACCTCCATGTTGGCAACCACCGTTGCCATCAGAATGAGGACTGCGCGCGCCCTCAACTATGTTGCGGATCACCCAGTTTATCCGCCTTCTCGGCGTCGCGTGTACCCATCGGCTTGTCTTGACCAATGGTTGTATCGTGGCGGGTTTGCGCTTCCATCTCAGCGTTCAATTCCGCGCCCAGGATGATGACATAGGCCGAAATCCAGAGCCACATCAACAGGATGACGACCCCGCCCAACGCGCCAAAGCTTTCGTTATACGACCCGAAGTTTGCGACGTAAAAGGCAAATCCAGCCGATCCCAGCAGCCACAGCACGCACGCGGCAATCGCGCCGGGGGTGGCCCATTGCAGCTCTGGCGCGTCACGTGACGGGCCGTAGCGATAAAGAACCGCAAGCCCGATCAACGTTAGCCCCAGTAGCAGGACGATGACGACAACTGTACCAAGGGTTTCCGTCAGGACGCCAAAGTCAACGACAGTCAGGACGACCGGGACCACGATCATGGTCGATAGTCCGATCAGCAGTCCGAATATAAGGAAAAGTGTCAGACCCAGCGTTTCCAATTTTAACCGAAAGAATCCGCGTTTTTCCGTCTCGTCATAGGCCACATTCATGCCGTCCATCAGGCTTCCCATACCCTTTGAGGCCGAATAAATCGCCAGACCGAAACCCAATATTGCGGCCAAGCCCAAGCCGCCCTCGCGGGACCCGGCTACGGTCGTTGCTTGCTCAATTATGATCGTCATCGCGGCTTCGGGGATGAGACCTGAAAAAGCCGAAAGCTGTTCGATAATCTGATTTGGTTCGACCAAAAGCCCACCAATGGCCAGAATCGCCGTGATGGCGGGAAACAGTGCCAACAACCCGTAGAAGGCCACGCCAGCGGCGATCAGACCGACCCGATCTTCGCTTACCTCATCCTTGAGGCGCAGGGCGATGTCTTTCCAGCCCTTGCTCGGAATGTCGGAAGGGGATGATGCGTCGCGTCCGCGCGGCATGGCGGGCCTCCTGGGTTTTTGGGTATTAGGCTGCGGCTTGGTTGACGCCGCCCTTGGCGATATCCGTCATCGTGCGGTCACCGCTGTAGGTGTTATCAAGGCACTCTTGCAGCACCGCACCGTCATCATCGTGGCCAAGGCGGTTTGCGAACGCGACCAGGCAGCCATAACCAGCAAGGGCATAATGTACCATGCGCTGATATTGCGTGATGATCATGGCATCCCGAACGGCGTCATCGCCAAACTCAGCATCAAGCACGTGGGCCTGTGCCTCGGCCACGAGGCCTTGCATGCCTTTGCAGTGTTCGCCATTTGGCTTGATGTCGTGCACGTTGCAAATCTCGGCCAGTTTTTGCAGGCCATCGTTCATCCCGTTCACCCCGGCAATCAGCGCCTCCGACAAGTTCTTGTCGTGCGCTGCGCGTCCCAACTTGGTGACGATCTCGACGGCTTGTGTATTTGCGCTCCACAGATCCTGTAGTTGATCGTGATAGACGTCTTCCAAACTTTCCATTGGCATGATGACGCTCCCTTCAGCTGTTGTTCATTCTGTCGGGACAACGCAGGCGGGCCACGGTTGGTTCCTTGAACGGCTGCATGGCGGCAACTTGGTCACTTTCACATTTCGTTGCCACGCCATGTCTGCCCAAGCCGTTGATTGATGCCGGGCCTGATGCCCGAGTTTACAAAGGTTCCCTGTGATGGAACGAAGTGCCAGCTTTCGCGTTATTTATATGAACAGAGAAAAAAGGAGTTCATGATGTCAGCATCAGAAACCAACACTGAAAAACAGGTAAAGCGCCACCGCGGCCCCCTCGTGGGGATCGCTTTTGCGATTCTTTGGGCCGCTGTTTTATTCGTGGGATATCTGATCTGGACCGCATATCAGGCTGATAACCCAACAGCGGAAAGTCCCGCCGAAGTGATATCAGAGTAATGTCGCATGCATGAGTTCGGAAAGAGCGCCACATGGCGCTCTTTTTTTGCGTGTGTCCATTTGAAGCGTCTGAATAGACCTGTCGGGGCAACCAGCGAAACGCAGACGCGTATTTCGATCTATCTACTTTTTCTTTCGCCCTTCAGGCAGTTCCCGGCGCACCTGTCCGAACGCCAGCAAGGCGAAAATAACAGTGCCGCCAAGAATGTTGCCCGCCAACACCGGCAGAAAGAAACGGAATATCGCGTCACTGACAGGCAACATGCCCTGCACCAGCAAAAAAGCCATCTCGACGCTGCCAGCGACGATATGGGTGAAATCGCCCGCCGCGATAAGCCACGTAAAGACAAGGATCACGAAGAAACCGAATTCTTCGCTTTCGGGCAGCATCCAAACGATCGCAGCCACCAGAATGCCAGCAGGGACACCCCTTTGAAAGCCTTCACTCGCAGTAAAGCCGGTTGCATGTTCAGACAGTTCCGTAATCGCCGGGATCAGTTCTGCGGGGATGAAACTGCCATAGGCAAATGCCGTCGCCACCGCAAATGCACCGATCACGTTGGCCAGCAACACGATGCACCACAAGATCACCAGCCGCTGAAACATCGCCCACACCGGATTGTGCATCACGGGCAGAACCGTCGTTATCGTATTTTCGGTGAAAAGCTGCATCCGCCCCAGGATGACAACAAGAAATCCCAGACTATAACCAAGGTTTTCGACCAGATAGGACCATTGCGCATCAGGCAGGTAGGTCCGAAAAATCGCCTCGCCCAAGACCGAAAGTGAGATCATCATGCCCGCAGCGATCCCCGACCAGAACAACGATCCATTCGGACGATCCAGCTCTTCTTCACCTTCGCGGCGGATAATTTCAAAGATATGCTTTGATGCTAAGCCTTCGGTATTCCTGATGATATCTTCGTCTTCTTTTGATGTCTGGTTTTGGTCCGGCATGAAACGGCTTCCTCAAATGGCGATCGGTCTTGAATGCGCTGAAATCCACTTTGACACCACATGCGGTTTACTTCCATGACAGAAATGACGCAGCAGACGATGAACGAGACCGAAATGAAACTTTGGCCGCCCACCTCGCTATGGATGCATGCCATGAAAACGATTCAACAAGACAGCACCGAAGTATGCAAGACGTGACAGAAGGTCAGTTGATATATTTTTCGGACACTGAACCGGGAATTCGCCGCAGGCGGTGCGGCAAGGGCTTTTCATATCTGGACCCCGAAGGCGCGGTGATCACCGACAAGACCGAACGCGCGCGTCTTGCCGCGCTGGGTGTTCCGCCTGCCTACGAAGACGTCTGGATGTGCCCGACCCCACGCGGGCACCTTCAGGCGACAGGCCGCGATGCCAAGGGCCGCAAACAATACCTTTATCATCCCGACTGGACAGCCCAGCAAGCGCAGGCAAAGTACGACACCTTGCCAGCGTTTGGACGTGCCTTGCCCCGCCTGCGCCGCCGGGTGCAGGATGATCTGAACGAAGATGCGGGAGAGCGTGAATTCGCACTCGCTGCCGCTGTGACATTGATTGACCGCACCGCGCTGCGGGTCGGCAACCCGCAATACACGGATGAAAATGGCAGCTATGGCGCGTTGACCCTGCGCAACCGTCATATCAAGATGGAAGGCAACCGGATCAACCTGCAATACCGGGCCAAGGGCGGGCAGCGCGTGCGCCGGCGCCTGTCCGACGCAAAGCTTGCGCGCGTGCTGGGCAAAATCAACGACCTGCCGGGGGCCACATTGCTGTCCTGGGTCGATGACGATGACAACGTGCAGATGCTGAATTCGGACGCGTTGAATGCCTATATCGCAAAAGCGGCTGGTATCGAGGATGTGACCGCAAAGACGTTCCGGACATGGGCAGGCAGCTGTGCTGCGTATGCCGTCGCCGCGCAGGGGGGTGCGACGATCAAGGACATCGCCACCGCCGCGGCTGAGGTGCTGCACAACACGCCCACAATCGCGCGCAACAGCTATATCCATCCAGCGGTCATTGATCTGGCCGGGAAAGACCCGGTCGACGCAGCCCCTGCCGCGCTGGCGGGCCTGCGCGTCGGCGAACAGCGCTTTCTGGGGTTTCTTGAGTTGCTGTAAGTCACTGGCCATGGGCAACGCGGGGAACCAATCCGGCCTCTGTTCGTTATTTTGGCGAACAAGATGAAGGACATAGCAATGACATGTGACGTCAAAGGTATCTGGTACAACCCCGCAGCAAGCGCATTTGAAGGGCGGATCGACATCCACCGCGGGGGAAAATCATTCCGGTATCCTTGCACCGTTGAAGGCCCCATGGACATGTGTCCAAAGGAAATCAGGCAGCAGATGCAATCCCAGGCCCAGCGCATGTCCGACAGCGCGCCGACACTGTTTTCCACGCTTTGATTGCCACCAGATAGACGAAAGAGGGACGACAATGGACGCTGTTACGTCTTGGGCTGAAAACCTGTTCACCATGGAGATATATGGCGGCAAATCCTTTGCTGACTATCTGACGCTTGATGCATTGATCGGAATTGTCGGTAATACATTTGCCGCCATTTTCATCATTTTCATCGGCTTTGCACTGGCGTCCTTCGTCAGTCGGCGGGTACACCGGTTCGGTCGGAAGCATATCAGCCTGGATGACACGCTTTTCAGCTTTCTTGGTAACATTGCTCGTTACATTGTCCTGGCCTTCACCGGACTGTTCGTTCTGAATACCTTTGGGGTCGAGACGACCTCGGTCATCGCGGTGATTGGCGCCGCTGGCCTGGCTGTAGGTCTGGCACTTCAAGGCACATTATCGAACGTTGCCGCCGGCATCATGATTATCATGTTTCGTCCGCTGAAGATTGGCGATTTCGTCGAAATCGACGGTACTATTGGGACAGTCAAGGATATCACCCTGAACTATACGGAATTGGCCGACCTTGAGAACGTGAAGATCATTGT
>CBDTVH010000076.1:0-7922 GCA_965363665.1 uncultured Yoonia sp.
GGTTTAAGGCGCGGGATGGCAAGATCTTTGCGTATTATTTGATGCACGATTACGCCTATTCCGCGCAACGGAAGGGTGAGACCCCACCAGGGCTTGAATCACGCATGAAAACCTTCACCACGATCATCGCCGAGGCATTGGCCATGGACGGTGATGAGGTTTTGATCGTCGGTCATTCCTCCGGCGCGCATCTGGCAGTTTCCATCATTGCCGATCTTATTCGCGGGGGGCATGTGCGGGCGGATGGGCCCAGACTGGCGTTCCTGTCATTGGGGCAGGTCGTGCCGATGGTATCCTTTCTGCCGCGCGCACGCCGCCTGCGCAGTGATCTGGCATTTTTGTCGGTCCGGGACGATATCACCTGGGTCGATGTGTCCGCGCCGGGGGATGGCTGTTGTTTCGCGCTATGCGATCCGGTGGCCGTCTCGGGGGTTGCGCCCGAGGGCAAGCGTTGGCCTTTGGTCATTTCAGCGGCCTTTACGCAAAGCCTTTCACCGGCGCGTTGGAAAGAACTGCGTTGGCGCTTCTTCCGGCTGCATTTTCAGTATTTGTGCGCGTTCGATCAGCCGAAGGATTATGATTATTTCCAGATCACGGCAGGCCCGATGTTGCTGGCCGACCGTTACGCAGGGCGCAAACCATCGGGGTCCCGCATCCATGTGCCGGTGTCAAAATACACCTCGCTGATGCCATGACACCACGTCCGCCCAAGCCGCCGTCGCGGCCCGAAAAGGTGTCGTTGTGGCGTTACATGCGCCTGTTTCGCAAGGATATTCTGTCTGCCCAACCGGCCAAGTTGTACCATGCCTGGATGGCAGAGTTTCGCACACCGTTTTTTCGCAGCTATCTGGTGAATGACCCTGCGGTGATCAAAGAGGTGTTGGTCCGGAACCCCGACGCCTTCCCGAAATCGGATCGTATTGGTGCGGGACTGCGTCCGTTGCTGGGCAACAGTGTTTTTCTGACGAATGGGGAAGACTGGAAACGGCAACGCCGCATCATTGATCCTGCGTTTGCGGGGGGGCGTCTGCGCGACACTTATCCCGGTATCAAAGCTGCGGCTGATGCCGGTGTTGCCAGGCTGGCGGCCATGGCTGACGGCACACCGCAAGAGATTGAGGCGATCACCAGCCATATCGCGGCGGATGTGATTTTCCGCACGCTTTTCTCGATCCCGATTGAAGATGAAACAGCCCAAGAGGTGTTTGCGGCGTTTCGGGCCTATCAGCGGACCCAGCCGATTTTGAACCTTGCGGCTTTCGTACGGGGGCCAGCATGGATGCCGCGCTTTTTCCGGTCCGAGACGCGCAAGACAGCGGGCCAAATTCGCAAGCTGATCACCAAACTGACGCAGGACAGGTTGGATCTGATTGCGGCAGGCCATGCGCCTGACGACCTGGCGACCAAGATCATGACGACCAGGGACCCGGTCACAGGTCAGACCTTTACGCTGGAGGAAATGGTCGATCAGGTTGCGATCTTCTTTTTGGCGGGGCACGAAACCAGCGCATCCGCGCTTGCCTGGGCGCTTTATCTGCTGGCGCTTTATCCCGAGTGGCAGACAAGGTTGGCGCAAGAGGCCGCGTCGTTCAGTGGGGACTTCGCAGACCTGTCCGACCTCAAGCACACCCGCGATGTGTTTCGCGAAGCGCTGCGGCTATATCCCCCGGTGCCAATGATGGTCCGCGAGGCGGCGCGCCCGGCGACGTTCCGGGGTCGGCTGGTCAAACGTGGTGCGCAGGTGGTTTTATCGCCATGGCATCTGCACCGACACGACCGCCTGTGGGATAATCCCGACGCGTTTGACCCGGGCCGTTGGGGCTCTGAAAACGGCAAGGCCTGTGCGCGGGACGCCTATCTGCCATTTTCTGCGGGCCCTCGGATTTGCTCGGGCGCAGGGTTCGCGTTGATTGAGGGGACCGTCATTCTGGCGCTCTTGTTGAAAGCCTGCAAATTCGAATGTGTTAAAGGCCGGGAACCGGTCCCGGTAGCACATTTAACGGTGCGCTCCAAAGAGGGTATCTGGCTTCGAATCAGGGCGCGTTAACCCGTTTTTGTTTCAGAAATGCGTACAGAGCAGCCGTCGGAGAGTGAAAGTATGGCAGTTGGAAACGAAATTATGTCGCGGACATAATAGTGTGTAGGTGGTTAATTCTGAAAAAAGTATTTAAAAACAACATATTAAAGCCTGTTCAGCACGTTTATCCAAAAATGGCATATTTGCACGGCCGCCTAAATCGTGTCATAGATACATTAACAGATATTTTGGCTGCTAAGGAGGCCCCCGTCACATGACAATTTCGCTTCCAGGTTCTTCAAAAAAGGGCCTCACTGGTCTTTTCAAGCGTAAGACGACTGAAAAAACGCCGCGCACAGTGGCCAAGAAGCAATTAGGTGGGTCTGACCTAGCCAAATTGTTCGACAAAAAGGCACGCACGGCCAAGGTAACGAAACCCGCCAAGCTGAGTGATACAGAGATCAGCGCAAGCGAACAAATGTCCAGCATGCGTGGCGCGCTTTATTCCAAGAAGTGATTTTTCGCCAAGGCACGTTCCAATACGAAAATCCGGATCGCTGACGCAAGCCCGAGGTCGCCTCGGGCTTCATCTATTTTTGCGGCCAGCCCATTGATCGTTTCGCCGTCCGCTTCGGCCATATCGCGAAAGGTATCCCAATAAATATCTTCCAGTGAGACACTGGTTCTATGTCCCCGCAAGGTGAGGGATCGTTTGACAGGACGGCGATGCCCCATCAGTCGTCTTCGAACTTCAATTGCGCCAGCCGGTCGCTGGCCTGTTTGGCGCGCGCGGCCTCAAGGACCTTTTCCGCCTTGGTGCGGCCAAAGCGCACCGCGTTTTCATCCGCTTGCGCCTTGGCCTCGGCCCGCGACCGGGTTTTGCGTGCCTGGTTCAGGTTGATCGGCTTCATTTTGGTCCGATCATATCTTCGGGGCGGACGACCTGATCGAAGGTTGCTTCATCAACAAAGCCCAGCCTGATCGCCTCTTCCTTCAGCGTCGTGCCGTTCTTATGCGCCGTCTTGGCGACGGTGGTGGCGTTGTCGTAGCCGATTGTCGGTGCAAGTGCGGTGACAAGCATCAGGGATTCGCGCATCAGCTTTTCGATCCGCGTTCGGTCAGCCTTGATGCCCACAACGCAATTATCGGTGAACGTGACCGAGGCATCGCCCAAAAGCTGCATGGATTGCAAGACGTTATAAGCCATCATCGGCTTCATCACGTTCAATTCAAAGTGCCCCTGCGACCCTGCAAAGCCGACGGCTGCGTCATTACCCATCACATGCGCGCAACCCTGCGTCAGCGCCTCGACCTGCGTCGGGTTCACCTTGCCGGGCATGATGGAAGAGCCGGGTTCGTTTTCAGGCAACATCAGCTCGCCCAGACCACAGCGCGGACCAGAGCCAAGCATACGGATATCAGCGGCGATCTTGTAAAGGCTCACAGCGACTGTCTTGAGCGCGCCTGACATCTCAACCAATGCATCATGGGCTGCGAGCGCCTCGAATTTGTTCGGTGCCGTTACAAAGGGGAGCCCTGTGATTTCGGCCATATTGGCCGCAACCGTTTCGCCCCAACCTTTGGGCGTGTTCAGGCCGGTGCCCACCGCTGTGCCGCCTTGCGCCAGCTCATAAACCGCGGGCAGGGCGGCCTTGATCCGGCGAATACCCATGGCGACCTGATGGGTATAGCCTGAAAATTCCTGCCCCAATGTCAGGGGTGTTGCGTCCATCGTGTGTGTGCGGCCGATCTTGATGATATCGTCGAACTCGGCCTTCTTTTGTTCAAGTGCCGCGTGCAGTTTTGCCAGACCAGGCAGCAGAACGTCATGCGCTGTCGTTGCAACCGCGATATGCATTGCTGTCGGGAACGTATCATTGGACGATTGCCCCATATTGCAGTGATCATTTGGATGAACGGGGTCTTTGGACCCGATCGTGCCACCCAGCATCTCAATGGCGCGATTTGAAATAACCTCATTGGCATTCATGTTTGACTGGGTGCCAGAGCCGGTTTGCCAGACCACAAGCGGGAAGTGACCATCAAGCTTGCCTGCCACCACTTCGGCGGCAGCGGCGATGATGGCATCCGCAAGCTTTGCATCCAGCTTGCCGCGTTCCTTGTTGGCCATCGCACAGGCTTGTTTGATCACACCCAAACCGCGCACAATCGCAACCGGCTGCTTTTCCCAGCCGATGGGGAAATTCATGATCGAACGCTGGGTTTGCGCACCCCAATAGCGGTCGCTGGGGACCTCAAGTGGGCCAAAGCTGTCAGTCTCTGTACGTGTGTCGGTCATGGCGATCCCCTGTGGCTACGTCACATTGACCTATAGGCAGCAGGGGGCAGGATCGCAATATAGCAAAGGAAACCGGACAGCCGGGTTACTTGCGAAACTTGTCCAGGCTGACGACTTCTGCCTCTTTGGGGGCATTGTCCTTGTCATCTTCGGGCTCAACCATTTCGTCCATCGGCGCTTCGTCGACGTCGGCATCAGGCGCTTCATCGTCGTCGTCATCCTGTGTTTCGAACCGCAGCCCGAATTCAACCGAAGGATCCACGAAGGTCTTGATCGCATCGTAAGGAATATAAAGCGTTTCGGGATTGTCGCCAAAGTTCAGCGTGATGGTGAAGCCTTCGTTCGTCACCTCAAGATTGTCGAACCAATGCTGAATGACGACGGTCATTTCACCGGGATAGCGATCTGACAGCCAATCCGCGATTTCGACATCAGGATGCATGGTGTCGAAGGTGACAAAGAAGTGGTGCTGCCCTGGCAATCCGTCCCTTTGGACATCGGTCAGCACTTCCTGAATAAGCCCGCGCATGGCCCGGTGCATCAGATTTCCATAGTCGATGGTGCTGGTCACGGCGCAATTCTCCCGGTGTCTCACCTCCACCATACGGGATTCGATGGTGGTTGAAAGGGGGTCCGTCAGATCATTCCCGTAGTGGCGGAAACACTCAGGCTTAATGCCGCTGAAATAAGCAGGACGGAGGGCAAGGGCCAATGCCGCCAAAGCAAAAGCGCCCCAGTCACGATAGCCAGTGCGATGGCAACCGGTTGAAATGTCGTGATATCCGGCCGGATCGTCTGAACCGGGCCTATCGACACACTGACGATTTCGCCGAAGAAAACGTGCAGTGCAAACCAAAGTGACAGGTTCGCGATGACCCCGACGACCGCTGCCGTGATCGCAGCAAGCGCGCCACGCAGCCTTGGTCGTCCATCCAGCCAGTCGATCAATGGGGCGCCTGCGAAGATCCAGATAAAGCACGGCACGAACGTCATCCAAAGCGTCAGCGCGCCCGCCATAAGAGCCATTCGAGTGCCACCCTCGGCCAAGCCCGCAATCATGCCAACGAACTGTGTCACCAGGATCAAAGGGCCGGGCGTTGTTTCGGCCAGCCCCAAGGCGTCCATCATTTGCGGCGTGGTCAACCAGCCGTAAGAGACCACGACCTCTTGTGTCATATAGGCCAGAACGGCGTAGGCCCCGCCGAAGGTGACGACCGCTAGCGTGGAAAAGAACACACCGATATCAAGCAGAAAGTCGTTGCCTGAAACCGCGATCAATCCAAAGGGGGCTGCCCAAACCACAGCGCCGATCACAATGACCCCAAGGCTGCGCCGCAGGTTGCCCGATGGTATGTGATGGGCCGTCTTTTCGCCCGGCTGCCCCAGAGCCCCGATGATCCCAGCAACAAGGATGACCAGCGGAAATGGCAATGCGAAAAAAAAGAGCGCCACAAAAGCGCATCCGGCAAGGACCAGATGCGCAGGCGTGATCAAAGCGCGCTTTGCGATTTTGAGCAGGGCCTCAATGACGATAATCACAACCGCGGCTTTGACCCCAAGAAACAGGGCCTGAACCACCGGCAGGTTTCCGAAAGCACCGTAAGCCAAGGCCAGCACCATAATGACGACCGCACCCGGTAACACGAAAAGCCCGCCACCGATCAGCCCGCCCACGATGCCTTGGCGCTTCCACCCGGCATAGGTTGCCAGTTGCATCGCCTCGGGTCCGGGCAACAACATGCAAAACGACAGGGCCCGCAGAAATTGCTGTTCGGTCAGCCAATCGCGTTTCTCGACCAGTTCTTTGTGCATCAAGGCGATTTGAGCGGCAGGCCCCCCGAATGACAACAAGCCGATGCGACCGAAGACGCCGATCATCTCGCGGCTCATTGGGCTGTGTCCGGCTGCCAGTCGTGCCCTTCATCCTGCCCGTCCCGCGCCCAGCGATAGAGGGCGTCATAAAGCATCATTCCCGCCGCCAACTGCGCGTGATCATCGCGGTACATGCGGGACAGACCGACGGAAACGGCGAGGATTCCTGCGGCTTGCCGTGATAGCTCATGTCGGTTGGTATCGGCGGCCCGCACGATTGTTGCCACGGTATCCAGGGCAGGGTGTTGCAGGCCGAACACCTTTACCATCATGTCAAAGGTACACTTGTCACCGTCATGGCTCCACTTGCCGGTTTCCATGTCGAAGGGTGTCGCATCGAATTTTTCGGCCACGCCCTGCACGGCTGAGGGCGGCACGAAAAGAAACTCAGCCGCAGGATCGACAAAGCGCCGGATCAACCAAGGGCAGGCGATCCGGTCGATCTTGAGGCGGTGGCGTGTGACCCACAGCGTGCCGGGTATCGCGTTTGCAGGAACACGCGGTAGCTTGGCGTCGCGCCAACCATAATTGCCACCTGCCAGCACTTGCGCATTCACGCCTCTGGCGCGCAGTCGGGCCGCCACACCGTGGGACAGCTTCAACCCCTTCTGGCAAACGATGATGGCATCGCGCCCTGTAACTGTGCTGGCAAGACGGTCAATGTCGCCATGCGCGTGACGGGTCGCGGTTGGTATCAAATAAGGATCGTCGCAGAAGTCTTCTTCCACGCAGACGTCAATAATAGCCGGGCACTGGGGTGTTCCGACCAGTCGCATCAGGTTGACTGGGGTAATCTCGTTGAAAGCGGCCATAGGTGCATCCTTTCTGAAGGTGTCAGTGGATGCGACGCTTTGGCCGGGGCCTTACGGGGTGTTCGCGAACCCCAGACCTTATTGATGTAAGATCGCGCGTGGCGCGTCAAGCCTAGCCAAAGATGCGGCTGATCTCGCGCAGGATTTTCGCGCGGATGGTTTGGGGATATTCACGGTGGGTCCGGGCGGTCATGACAAAGCCATTGCGGGTAATCACCGAGCTGCGAAAGAAGTTCGTAATCGCAAGCCCCATTGATTCAATCGCGATCCCATTGATCGTGACGCCCGCACGCTCGGCGGCGCTGCGCGCGGCACGCACGTCTGATCCGCCGTTCGGTGTGCCATCGCCAGAGACGTCGATGACCCGGCGGTCGCAGGTCGTCACCTCGTCAAACAAACCAAGTGAAAAATAGATCGCTTCAGCCGGGGCTGTATCGGACAGCACGAAAGCGCGTTCCATCAGGCGCGATTTCTGCGCGAAGGCTTCGACATCCAGCGCTGTGCGCATTTGGGTCCATGGGATCGAAACTGTTTGCTTATCGGCACCGGACCATTGCACGACAGCCAGATAATTTTCGCCCGCGACCATGGTTTCAATGATTTCGGGATCGCGCAGGGCATCTGCCAACCCATCGGTCTGCAACCGGTATTCAGCCGGGTCGATTGAATTGGACACGTCAATTGTCAGGATCAGGGCCGTTTCGCACGCCTGCGCCATCAAGGGGAGTGACGAAATCAAAGACGCGAGCGCAAGTCGTAACATGCTGATATCGTGCGCATCCCCCGCTATATTGCAAGTCACAAGATCGCTGATGCGTCACAAAAGACAATTCAAAAGAAAGGAAAGTGCAGGTTTCTGTTGCCAGGTACCTGCGGACCCCGCCCTAGGTCGCAAAACCTAAGGAGTTAAGGTTCGATATTA
>CBDTVH010000077.1:0-7891 GCA_965363665.1 uncultured Yoonia sp.
GTCGGCTGAATGCGAATCCAGGCCTTCAGAGCATTGCGCGCCCCGTCTGGACTGACCGCTCCGCCGTAGCGCAGCCAAACATTGCCAAGTTCCGGAGCGAAATAAGCCCCCTCACCGAGCAGACTGTGGCAGTTGATGCAGGAATTTTCTTCCCAGATGTGCTTGCCGTGGATGACCTCTTCGGACAGCGGCATGCCGGCCGTCGAGACCTCGACGACGTATCTATGTGAATGGACGGTCATCCCCACGAAGATCACGACAAAGAAAATCGAGCCCCCGTAGAAGATGTTACGCGCCCGTGATTTTGTAAGAAACTCAGCCATATCGCGGCCTCCTGATATGCGGGATGGCCGATCTCTAGCGCGTTCGAAGGTGCGGAAATTTGTGCTAGCGCAACGTTCTGCGTGTTTGCGTGGCTAAGGTGGTATGGGAAAGGAGGTAAAAATGCGTACTCCGAAACTTGAAGATCCGGATCTTCCGCTGGCTGATCTGATGACGCACTGGCCGCAAACCGTTCCTGTCTTCATGCGCCATAATATGTTGTGCGTCGGCTGTCTGATCGGCCCGTTTCACACAATCGTGGACGCCTGTGCAGAATATCATCTGGATCAAGACGCATTCATGGCGGAACTGATGGCCGCCATCGCCATCTAGCGTCGGTTACGCCTGACTAAGCACCACCAACGCATGTGGATCACAAACCATGATCCGCTTGCGTTTGCTTTGCACAAGCCCCTGTTTTTCCCACGCGCTGAGCAATCGGCTTACGGTGTGCAATGTGGTCGCGGTCAATTCCGACAGGTCCTGACGCGTGATCGGGAAGTCGATCTCGATGCCGTTTGCCGCCTTGCGCCCGGTCTGATTGATCAGCCGCAAGATCGCGTTGGCCACGCGCTGTTCAACCTGTTGGGTCGCCATTTCAACGATGCGGTTGTTCATTTCTCCCAGTCGGTCACCGATGATTTTGTAGGTTTCGGTGGCAAAGCCGTCATATTCAGCCACGAAGTGATCCCAAAGGTGCATTGGCCAACTCAGTGCGAGTGATTCAGTCGCGGTTATCGCCGTGGCGGGATAGGATGTTTTGCCGATCGCTTTCGCTATGCCAAGTAATTGTCCCGCCGGGATGTGCAGCGCCGTCACCTGTTCACCCGTCGGGGTGATCCGGATGACGCGGACGTATCCGTCCAATAGCATATAAAAACGCTCTGCCGGTTCGCCCTCATCAAACACTGCAACGCCGCTGTCGAACCGCCGCGACGTCGCTTGATCCAGGATGGCGCGGATTTGCGGCCTGTCCAATTTGGAAAACGGGGGCAGATGCGAAAGCAGGCTTTCGTCAAGTCGTGGAAATACTGTGCGTGCCGGTGCTGCGTCCATTTGCAATGTGGTGCCACAAATTGCGGGGCCTTGCAAAAGGTCAATTCACTGTTTCGCCAAGTTGTTTGCTGCAGCGCAAAGTACGCGCTGACGCAACCTTTATGATTGAGATCAAGACATAAAGAGAACTGAAAGGAAAACCGATGATCCGCAAACTCGCAGCAGGCCTTGCCATCGCCGCCCTGATGGGCAGCGCCGCCTTTGCCGAGACAATCGAAGTACAGATGCTGAACCAGGGGTCTGATGGCGAACGCATGGTCTTTGAACCTGCGTTTGTTCAAGCCGCACCAGGCGACACAATCCGTTTTGTCGCCACTGACCGCGGCCACAACGCCGAGATTAACGATGGCATGCTGCCCGAAGGGGCCGAAGCCTTTGAGGGCCGCATCAATGAAGAGATCGAAATCACTCTCGACGTTGAAGGCGTCTATGGCGTGATCTGCAAACCGCACTTTGCCATGGGCATGGTGATGACCATTGCCGTGGGTGACGTCGATGCCCCCGAGGATTTCCTCGCTGGCCGTATTCCACGCAAAGCCCAAGAGCGTTTCGAAGCGCAACTGGCGAATTTTGAATAACAACCGGTGCAGATAATCGTGTTTCGCACCTAACCCACTCAATTGGAGGGAAAAATGACCAAATTTATTAACCCGGGCCTGACACAGACCAGCCGCCGCAACGTATTGCGTGGCTCTGTTCTGGCCGGTGCCGCCGCAATGACCGGCGCAGGCGCTTTCGCAAACCAACGCCGCAGCCCGCTTCCACGCATGCAACCACCAGCAGCCCGCTTTATCGAAGCAGAGGCCCAGGCGCAGGTGCAGGCAGAGCCCGCTGATCTGTCAGGTTATACGCGGGTCAAGCAAGAGCTTGTCGCGCCACCCTTTGCGCCTGCTCATGACCAAGTCGCCACTGGCGGGCCAAAGATCATCGAGATCTATATGGAAACAACCGAAAAGCTGATGGTTGTGGACGAAGACACCGGTGCCGAAATCTGGGCGTTGACCTATAACGGGTCCGTTCCCGGTCCGCTGATCATCTGTCACGAAGGCGACATGGTCGAACTGACCATGCGCAACCCTGTTGACAGCCAGATGGAGCACAATATCGACTTTCACGCCTCAACCGGTGCGTTGGGTGGCGGTGGTCTGACCCACGTTTATCCTGGTGAGGAAACCGTGCTGCGCTGGAAAGCGACCAAGCCGGGTTGCTTTACCTATCACTGTGCGCCCGGTGGCGCGATGATCCCGTATCACGTCACACACGGCATGAACGGCGCGGTGATGGTGCTGCCCCGCGATGGCCTGAAAGACGGTGACGGCAATCCGCTGCGTTATGACAGCATCGCCTATATCGGCGAGCAGGACTACTATCTGCCGATGGATGAATTCGGCCAGTACAAGACCTACGATGTTGCCGGTGACGACTATGCCGACAGCCTTGATGCGATGCGCACACTGACCCCGACACACTGTGTCTTTAACGGCGCGGTCGGTGCCCTGACCGGCGAGAACGCCATCAAGTCCAAAGTGGGTGAAACCGTTCTGATGATCCACAATCAGGCGAACCGTGACAGCCGCCCGCACCTGATCGGGGGCCACGGCAACTACGTCTGGGAGACTTCGTTCAGCGATCCGCCACTGACAGGGCTTGAAACCTGGTTCGTGCGGGGTGGCACTGCAATGGCTGCGATGTACACATTCGAACAGCCGGGCGTGTATGCCTATGTGAACCACAACCTGATCGAGGCCACTTTGCTGGGTGCAGCGGCACACTTTGTTGTCGAGGGTGCATGGGACAATGCCCTGATGGAACAGGTCGTGGCACCACGTACATTCGAAACCTAAGTCACAGATCAGAGACATGAAAACCGTCATCGCCAGCCACACAAAAAGCATCATTGCCGGATGTGCGATGTTGGCGGTGGCCGGTCTGATCGGGGCCACGCTGCAAAGCCGTGGCCCCGATTTGTCCTACGTGCCAGTCATGGCGGACCAACCGGTTCTGATGCCAGATGGCGCACCGCTTTACGTGCAGAAGTACGAGGTCAGCATCGCAGAGTGGAATGCCTGCCATAACGCGGGCTTTTGCACCCTCGCGCTGCGTGCCACTGGCGACCATACCGAGGACGAAATGCCGGCAACCGGCCTGTCATTCGTCGATGTGTCGGAATACCTGAGTTGGATCAATCAAGGCTCTGGCGTCACGTTCCGGCTGCCCACATTGACGGAATGGGAATACATGGCCGCCGAAGTACTGCCCAAGGCACCCGATCCGATTTTTACAGACCCTGAACTGACCTGGGCGTCGGCCTATCTGATGGAACCGCAAACCAAACGCACGCTGCGCCCGCGCGGGTCGTTTGAAACCACATCCCAAGGGATCGTTGATCTGAATGGCAGTGTCTGGGAATGGACCATGGATTGCTATGCAGGTGCGTCCGACGGACAGATCACATCCGACCGCTGCCCTGCTTTCTTTGTGGGCGGCGAACACGTTGCGGCCATGTCGTTTCTTGTCCGCGACCCTGCGCGCGGTGGATGCGCTGTCGGCACGCCACCCGCCCATCTTGGGATGCGTCTGGTAACCGATGAATTACCGAATGGCGGTAGGACAAAGGGGCGCTGACACGAAACCGGAACGCGTCACAGGGTTGTTTTGCCCCCAGCCGCATTACTCATCATAGACACAGCCGTGGATCAGGTTTTCGCGCATCAGCCTTTGCGCCAAGGTTCCGCGCGCGACGGAAATCTGTGCAAGATATTGCGCCACGCGCTGCGCATAGCGCCTGCCTTCTTCGACCGCTTGTCGCGCTGAAATGGCAGCAAACCGGATCGTTTGCCCGGCGCGCAGCTGTGACAAACGGTCAATGTCGCTTGAAATAATGGTCGCGATCTTTGGGTAGCCACCCGTGGTCTGATGGTCAGCAAAAAGTACAGTCGGCACACCATCACCCGAGACCTGGATTGATCCACGCACGATGGGTTCCGACGGAATAGACAGGGCACGTTCCAATTTGAGCTCCGGCCCCCTCAGCCGCATCCCCATCCTGTCGTAAGCATCTGAGACGGTGAACGGCTTGGTTAAAAGATCCGACATCGCACCTTCTGCAAAATGCTGATCCTGCGGCCCCGGCACCAGCCTTATGGCACAGCCTTGCTGAATGTCCGCTTGCGCAATCTCGCCAGCGCGCTCTTCGCGGACTGCGGCGTCGGAGACCTGCAATGTCTGCCCGCCCTGCACCGCACCGCCACCAAAACCGGACGCGGCATGTGTCGCATGACTTCCCAGCCAGGTATCAGAGGCCAAGTCACCGGCAAAGGCCAGATAGGCCCAGCTACCTGATTTTCCGGCACGGATCGCAAGACGCTCGCCCTTGCGGATGGTCAGGACAGTCCAGGAACCTGTCTTGTATCCGGCATGTTCAACAACGAAATTCCCCCCTGTGATTGCAACGGTCACGGCCCCTTCGGTGCATTGCAGCACCAGTCCGCCAAGCGAAATCTCAATTGCGTTCAAACCCGGCGCGTTGCCAAGTGCGGCATGTGCCGCCTGAAACGCCAAACGGTCCATGGGGCCGGATGCAGCCACGCCATAGCGCATATGTCCGGGGCGGCCCGCGTCCTGAAACGTCACCAAGGGGCCGGCGAATGACACTGCGAATTTGGCGCTACCCATGGGTCGTTTCCTTGCATAGATCGTCAAAGGTTTTCAGATCAACGCGCTTGAAACTGACGCGATCACCGACATCAAAGAGGAAAGGATGATCGGGATTGCCGGTAAAGATCGGCGTCGGCGACCGGCCGATGATCGACCAGCCGGTTGGCATGGTCAGGGTCGTGACCAGACATTGCGGCCCTGCAATAATGACGCTGCCCGCAGGCACGCCGCGCACCGGGGCCGGCTTTCGAGGTACCTGTATTTGCCCGGGCACCCCGGCCAGATAGGCATACCCGGGTGAGAACCCATACATCAGAACGTGGAAATGACCATCCAGATGCGCATTTATGACAGCATCTTGGGACAGACCGGTCGCCGCGGCGACGTCTGCCAGATCAGGTGAAAACGGGTCTTCGTAGCAGACGTGAACCTGCCGCTCTACGCCGCCCAGCGCCTGTGTTTCCAAACCACCAAGGCGGTTGCGCAACTGGTTTTCAACAGCGTCGTGGTCGGTCAGGATCGGGTCAAAGGACACCAGCAGATTGACCAGTGCAGGGACGGTTTCAATCACACCTTCGGGAACATCCGCCGCAATGGCACGATCCAGTCCAAGGACTGCGGCATGTGCCTCTTCGCTGATATCCTCGGCAAAGGTGACCAGCACTGCATGATCGGCGATGGCCTTGAATTGCGGTTCCATGGGCGTCCTCTGAACGTTGCAGATGGGTGATCAGGAAAACTTCGGTTGTCGGTCGCTATTGCAGGAACGCTGGCAGGAACAACGCGATCCCCGGGAAGGCGATCAAAAGAAACGCCATGGCCAGCATCGTCAGACAGTAAGGCAGTGCGCCCAGCATGACTTCGTTCAAGCTGCCGGATTTGCGCGCACCCTGCACAACATAAAGGTTCAGGCCCACGGGCGGCGTGATCAGCGCCATCTCGATCAGCACGATCATCAGGATGCCGAACCAGATCGGGTCGTAGCCCTGCGAAACGACCAGCGGCACGATGATCGGGATGGTGACGACCATCAGCGACAGCGTCTCGATGAAGAAGCCCAGCACGATATAGAGGACGACGATCACCAGGATCGTGCCCAGCGGCCCCAGCCCCAGACCGTCCATGAAGGCGTTGATCTCGCGCCCGAGGCCGGCGGAGGCCAGCGTGAAGTTCAGGAAGGACGCGCCGATCACGATCAGCATGATCATCGCGGTGATCTTGACCGTGCCCAGAAGGCTCTCGCGCAGCATCTGCCAGTTGATCCCGCCGAAAAGCGCGGCGATCACGAAGGCGCCCGCGACGCCGACGGCGGCGGCCTCGGTGGGGGTGGCCCAGCCGCGATAGATCGAGCCGACGATCAGGCCGAAGAGCAGGATGATCGGCCCCAGATCCAAGAGCGCGCGCAGCATCTGCGCGAAGGGAAAGGTCCGGCGCACGCCACCGAGGCCCGGCCGGACCACGCAGATCGCGACCGTCGCCGCCATGAAGGCCAGCGCCAGAAGCAGGCCGGGCACCAACCCCGCGAGGAACAGCCGCGGGATCGAGGTCTGGGTGAGGAAGCCGTAGACGATCAGGTTGATCGAGGGCGGGATCATGATCCCCAGCGTGCCCCCCGCCGCGATCGCCCCGGAAAAGAGCTTGGGGTCGTAGCCCAGCTTCTCGGCCTGCGGCATCGCCACCGTGGCGACCGTCGCCGCCGTCGCGACCGAGGAGCCCGAAGTGGCCGAGAACATCGTGGCCGTCGCGATATTGGCATGGACCAGCCCGCCCGGCAGCCAGCTGACCCAGCGGTCGAGCGCCGCATAGGTGCGCGTGGCGACGCCCGAGCGGACCAGAACCTCGCCCAGCAGCACGAAGAAGGGGATCGCGATCAGCGTGGCCGAGTTCGAGGACGACCAGACCATGTTGCCCAGGCCCCGCGACAGCGGAAAGGCCGAGAAGAAGGCATCCACCCCGAAGCCCAGCAGGAACAGGACGATCCCCACCGGGATCGACAGCGCGAGAAGGCCCAGCAGACCCGCGGCGACGGCGCCGATCATTGCAGCGTATCCACTTCCGCGAAGGCGCCGATGGCGGCCTCGGTCTCGCCCGCGCGGCCGCGCAGGACCATCGACAGCGCCAGCAGGGTCAGCACCGCCGAGACCGTCGCGAACCAGACCCAGCCCGCGAACCAGGGCACCTGAACCCAGGCGAGCGGCGTCTCGAGCGGGGTGTTCGCCCGGCTGGAATTGGCCAGCGAGCGCGCCACGACCGGCCAGGCCTGGACCGCGATGAAGGTGACGGTGGCGGTCAGGACCACCATCGAGAAGATATCGGCCAGCGCGCGCACCAGCGTCGTGCCGCGCGCCCGCAGAAGGTCGATGCGGACATGGCCCAGCTCGAGCAGCGTATAGGCCATGCCCCAGGCGGTCCCGATGGCCATCGCGTAGCCCGCGATCTCCTCGGTGCCGCCCAGCGAGCCGCCGAGCCGGCGCATGGTGATGTCCAGCAGCACGAACCCCGCGCAGGCCAGCAGCATCAGCCCCGTGAGAAGGGCGATGCCGCGGTTGAGCCGGCGCAGCCGGTCGATCCAGATCATCTCCATTGCGCCGGCCCTTTCGTTCACTCGATGCTGACGCCGGTGACCGCGCCGACGCTGTCGTTCCAGCGCTGGGCCCAGTCACCGCCCGCGCGTTCGGCCCATTCGGGCAGAACTTCGGTCACCAGGATCTCGCGGGCCCGGGCGAAATCCGCGTCCGAGGCCTCGACCAGCACCATGCCACGGGCGTCGCCCGCGGGGCATTCGCCGTTGCCGGTGAGGCAGGCGATGTCGTTGACCAGCGCGTCCTGCGCCGGGGCCCAGGCCGGGTCCTCGAAA
>CBDTVH010000078.1:0-7872 GCA_965363665.1 uncultured Yoonia sp.
GTCAGGCGATGGGCGCCATCGCCGAGGTCGGGCCGGGTGGCCATTACCTTGGATGCGAACATACGCAGGCCAACTTCAAATCGGCCTTCTGGCGGTCTGATCTGTTCGACTACAAACCGTTCGAGACATGGGACGAAGAAGGCGCGCGCGACACCCAGACGCTGGCGACGGCCCGGGTGAAAAAGCTGTTGGATACCTATCAGCAGCCCAAGCTTGATCCCGATATCGAAGGCCGCTTGCGCGCGTATGTCGCCGAAAAGAAAGCCAGCATGCCGGACGCATTCACCTAAACCAATTGCGGGGCGGTGGCGCGCATCAGCTGCGCCTCGCCCAGAATCGCGATCAGCACCTCGACATGATGGGCTGGACGGTAATTGGCCGATCTGTCGCGGCGCAAGTCGTTCATTTCACTCTCGATATCCATCAGCTGCATGATCGCATGGCCATGTCTGGGCAGTGTTTCGCTGCGCAGAATGCGGCGCAGATGAACCTGTCTGCGATATTCATCAACCCCGAAGCGGGCAGCGCGCGCCAGCAGGGGTGGGCGTTTCAGTGTCGCAATTCGCGTGTGTAGATCAAGCATGTGTCAATGTCCCGTTACAAAGGTGGTCGTTGACCCAGCATGACACAACCTAGGCGGGTGTTGCGGAATCACCATGAGATAAGAACGCTACAGTCAGGTTTGATTATCTTTTAGAAAGAATGGTTGACGGGCAATTTACGCCGTTAACAAATATACAGCCATACACGCACAGGTAGTAAGCCGTCATGCGTCATTGGTTGTGGCGATCGTCTGTTGCGTCGGTAATTTCGGCAAAGGGATGCGCGATTATGACCGCACCACAAGGGCGCCATGCGTCATCTGATCTTCCACATTGGGTTCCTGACGGTGCCCGCCACTATCTTGTTCACACAGAAACTGGGTTGTCGATCCGTGCGCTCGCGCGGGCCAGTGACTGTCACCCGTCAACGGTTCTCCGGCAGGTACGCCGGATCGAGGGACGCCGTGATGATCCGCTTGTTGATGCGGCATTGCGGTCTCTGTCTGCGCAGGTTTCTGCGCGCGAAATCTTGCAAGAGGGGAAAGCCAAAAAGATGAAAATGGAGTGTTTGAAGAGTGAGGCGCATCAGCCCATAGGCCTGTCACAGGCGCGTATCGACCAAGAAGCCAAGCGCATACTGCGCCGCTTGTGTGAGCAGGGCGCGGTGCTGGCTGTGGCGCGCGAGATGGAAACGGCCGTCGTGGTCCGGGTCACGCCCGAGGGTGAACAGGTACGGACCGGCGTGGTCGAGCGCGAGATCGCACAGGCGATGGCATTGAAGGATTGGATCACTTGCCCTGATCCCGAAGGGCGCATCGCCCGATATTTCATTACAAATACCGGCCGCGCGGCCCTGCGCCGTCTGACCGCACAGGACGATAATCGTGCCAGCGGATTTGCTGAACGCAAGACCGACCCGGATGGCGACGCCGGTTGGGACATCGCCACCATCGAGGGGGGCAACCGTCCGCCCAACCGGGGTTATCCGAACGAAAGCCCTTTGGTCGGGCTGGCGCGCCGCAAGGATCGCGACGGCAAACCGTTTCTGTCCCGTGATCTGGTTGCCGTGGGTGAACGCCTGCGCGAGGATTATGAACTGGTCGAGGTTGGCATCGGCGGCACCGAAAGCTGGGAAAGCTTCATGAACGGTGAAACGCCAGCGCAGATCACCGAAGGACCCCAAGGGGCTGTCGCAGCACATGGACGGATCAAGGATGCGCTTGCCGAACTGGGGCCGGGGCTTGGTGATGTCGTCTTGCGTTGCTGCTGTTTTCTGGAAGGGTTGGAGCAGACGGAAAAGAAAATGGGCTGGTCTGCGCGGTCAGGAAAAATTGTCTTGCGCATCGCCTTGCAACGGCTTCAACGGCACTACGCGGAAACCCAGGGGCGCTATGGCCCGATGATCGGATAGCGGTGTCCTATGCAAAGCGCGCAGTTCCGTCATGCGCGTCACTGTGAACATTGGACAAATGCCGGGCGCGACGTTAGGTAAATGGCAACAAGACCGGAGCCTGATATGCCCACACGCGACCTGAAAATTCCAGCACAGCGCCACCCTGAAAAGCAGCGGCGCCCGGATGCACCGCAGCCGAAAAAACCGGACTGGATCCGCGTGAAGGCGCCCGTGTCCGAAGGGTACAAGAAAACCCGCGACATCATGCGCGACAACAAGCTGGTGACGGTCTGCGAAGAGGCAGGCTGTCCCAACGTTGGCGAATGCTGGAGCCAGGGTCACGCCACGATGATGATCATGGGCGAGGTCTGCACGCGGGCCTGCACCTTCTGCAACATTGCCACGGGTAAACCCCCCGAGGCATTGGATGTGTTCGAGCCGGGGCGCGTCGCTGATGCGGTCAAAAAACTTGGTCTGAAGCATGTCGTCATCACGTCCGTGGACCGCGACGATGTCGAAGACGGCGGGGCCGAGCATTTTGCCCAGACCATTCGTGCTGTGCGTCGGCAATCGCCCGATACCACGATCGAGATCCTGACGCCTGACTTTATTCGCTGTGATCCCAAGGTGTTGGAGGTCGTTGTTGAAGCGCGTCCTGACGTCTTTAACCACAACCTTGAAACTGTTCCCGGCCTCTACCCGGAGGTGCGTCCCGGTGCGCGCTATTTTCATTCACTGCGGCTGTTACAGCGGGTGAAAGAGCTTGATCCGACGATGTTTACCAAATCCGGTATCATGGTCGGTTTGGGCGAGGACAAGCAGGCCGTCACGCAGGTCATGGAAGATATGCGCGCGGCCGACATCGACTTTCTGACCATCGGCCAATACCTGCAACCCACACCCAAGCACCACAAGGTCGACCGCTTTGTCACACCCGAAGAATTCAAGACCTACGAAAAAGCGGCCTATAACAAGGGCTTCCTGATGGTGTCTGCGACGCCGCTGACGCGGTCGTCCTATCATGCGGGTGATGATTTCGCGCGACTACGTGACGCGCGACAGGCCAAGCTGGGTCTGGCCTGATCAGTTCGGGATGGGCGGAATAGCCTTGAGATAAGCCGCAATCGCGGCGCGGTCGTCGTCGGTCAATTGGCTGGTGTTCTTGATCACCGCCGCCATTTCGCCGCCCGCGCTATCAAAATCCGGGGTGAAGCCGCTTTTGAGATAAATCGCGATGTCAGCCTCGGACCAGGTCAGTTCGGCTGATGTGATGTTGGGAATGCGCCCTTCGCCCGAGGGATGTGGCGCGCCCGCCATCCAGCGCCCGCGGTCCAGCCCACCCAGCGCGCCGCGTGGTGTGTGACATTCGGCACAATGCCCCAGGCTTTCCGTCAAATAGCGGCCCCGTTCCAACACAGGTGTCGCAGGATCGTCCAGCACCCAATCGTCCCGCATAAACAGCTGTTTCCATGGGCCAAGCGTGATGCGCAGATTGAACGGAAACCCAAGATCATGGGGCATGTTCGGTCGGTCTGACGCGGGCAGGGTGCGCAGATAGGCGACCAGATCGACAATATCCTGATCATCGGCCTTGTTGTAACTGGTGTAAGGAAACGACGGATAAAGATGCTGCCCATCGCGGCCGACGCCTGTCGTAATGGCGCTGACCAATTCAAGATCGGACCATTCTCCGACACCATGCACCGGGTCAGGCGTGATATTCGGGGCAAAGAAAGTGCCGAAATCGGTTTGAAAAGCCAATCCGCCGCTCAGGACGTCAGGTGGCCCACCTTCGCTGACGTGGCAAGAGGCACAACCTGCAGCGGCAAAGGTAAGCTGCCCGCGCGCAGGATCGCCTGTCAGTCCGTCCAAGGCATCAGCGGGCAAAGGTGCTGGCCGGGTGATGAACCAGCCTGCGCCAAGTGCGATAAGGGCCAAAAGCCCGGTCAGACGCCAACGCGACATGAAAGAAGCTTAGTTCTGCGGCACGCGATATGCCTCGTGACATGACCCGCACGACCCGCCGACGGGTCCAAACGCGCCCTTCAACGCATCAAGCCCGTCACCGGCAACGGCGGCCAAAGCCGCTGTCGTTGTTTCAAGCTTTTCCTTTTCTGTCTGATAACCGGCGCTGTCGGTCCAAATTTCGGGTTTGGCCCGGCTGCCCTCTACGGTCGAATCTGTTCCTTCCACCCAATAGGCGGTCTGATCCAATGTCGCGAGTGCGGCAAGGTTGGCAGCAGCCGTGGCAGCGACTTCGGCATCATACGGGATTTTATCCTGCGCCATGCCGCCCAGTGGAGCGATATTGAACGAATAAAGGCCCATATGCCCCTGTCGGGCATTCATCGCACGCTGTTGGTCCTCAGTCAGATGTCCAGCCGCAAAACCTGCACCTGCGATGCCAACGACAATTGCTGTCGTTACTGCATATTTCAGTCGTATGGGCATATCAGCCTCCAATCCAGTTTTCGATTTACGTTTCCCTAGCGTAAACGTGAGTGACGGCGACTGTCTTGTGAATTCTTCGTGATCACCGCGATCTGCGCAGATCGTTCGGGGTCAGCCAATCGGGCCACCCCCACACACGCTCAATCGCGAAAAGAACGATGCAAAACAGCACGATGCCAGCCACTAATTTGATCTTCGCAGGTGAAGGCGGGTTTTGCGCCCAGCGTTTCGCCCGCAAGAGCCAGCGCGGGTTCATTTGTCTTCGATGAAGCGGACCTTGCCGATAAAGCCAAGGTTGCGGTTGCGTTGTGCAAAGTCGATGCCATAGCCCACGACAAATTCATCAGGGATCGCAAAGCCCGTCCAATCGGCTTTCAGATCCACCTCGCGGCGGGCGGGTTTATCAAGCAACGCTATCGTCTTCATCCGTGCCGGTTTGCGCGAACCAAGGAATTTGGTGACATGGGCCAGCGTATGCCCGGTGTCGACGATATCTTCGACGATCAGAACATCACGCCCTTCAATTTGGCCGCGCAAGTCCTTGAGAATACGTACTTCGCGGGTGCTCTCCATACCGTCGCCGTAAGACGATGCCTCAAGGAAATCAACCTCGACCGGCAGGTCAAGTTCGCGGACCAGATCGGCGATGAACACGAAAGATCCGCGTAACAGGCCGACCACGACCAATTTGTTGGTATCGGCAAATTCGGTACTGATATCTTTTGCCAACTCTTCAATACGTGCGGCGATGGATTTGGCGCTGATCAACTCGTCGATCACGTAATTGGGGTGCGGCATAGGGGACTCGGTTCCGGGAAATGGGTTGATTTTCGCGCCCAAGAATACGACATCCTGTGCCGAAGTCACCCGCGAAAGACCCCATATGCCAAGTCATTTCGAAACCAAGTTTCTGCCCTACACGGCACAGCAAATGTATGACCTTGTCGCGGATGTGGGCAATTATCCCAAGTTCCTGCCCTGGACCGCTGCTGCACGTGTGCGCAGTGTGACCGATAAGGGTGACCATCAGGTCATGCTGGCTGATTTGGTGATATCATTCAAAGTGTTCCGGGAAAAATTCGGCAGTCGCGTCACGCTGTGGCCCGATGAGATGAAGATCGACACAGAATACCTTGATGGCCAGATCCGATATTTGGAAAGTGAGTGGCGTTTCAAAGATGTAGACGGCGGATGTGAAGTATCTTTCTCCGTTGATTTCGAGTTCAAAAGCCGTCTTTTGCAAGGTGCCGCGGGCATGTTTTTCAATGAGGCCATGCAGCGCGTGGTTCGGTCATTTGAACGACGGGCGGCTGAATTGTACAAGTAGTGACGGCCTGCTGTTTGGTGAATGCCAGGGTCATTGAACATACCCGATTATGGCGCGCGCGAGAACGAGTCCACTGCTGTTGCAAAAAGAGCCAGCCCATGATCGCGCGCGGCGGCCCGTACCTTGTCACGGCCCAGCGCACCAAATTCGACGGTTTCGGTCGTGACACCGGCTTTGCTGGCCACGCCGAAACAGACGCGCCCCTCAGGCTTATGCTCGGACCCGCCGGGTCCCGCGATGCCGGTGATGGACACCGCGATATCCGCATCTGAATGAAGCAACGTGCCAGTTGCCATTTCCGCAGCGACTTGTTCGGACACGGCGCCGTAGCGATCCAAGGTGGCTTGCTGGACGCCCAGCATCTGCATTTTGGCAGCATTGGTATACGTCACGAAGCCGCGGTCAAAGATTGCAGAGCTGCCCGGGATGTCCGTAATCGCCGCACTGAGCATGCCGCCGGTGCAGCTTTCGGCGGTGGCCAGCAAGACGCCTTTGTCGCGGGCCGCTTTGAGAAGCGCGGCCGCCGTCATATCAGTACGATGTGATATAGTGCTGCCAGTGCCACAACCCCGATTGCCGCGAAAATCCCTGCGATGACATCATCCAGCATGACGCCGGTCGGCCCTTGCATACGGTCGGCCCAGCCCACCGGGCCCCATTTGGTGATGTCAAATAGCCGGAACAGGGCAAATGCCGCAATCCATCCCGGCCACAGTGCCAGTATGTCCACGTCCTGACGCGCCGCCCCAAAAGCCAAGGGCAACAAGGCGATCCACTGGCCGCAAACCTCATCAATCACGATTTCCGAAGGGTCGTGGTTGTCTTTGCCCTTGGTCTCAATCCCCGTGGCCCAAGCGCCCAGTACGTAGGAGATGACAATTCCTGCCAACAAGCCCCACGGACCAAGCAGCATGTAGATCACCCAAGCCGCCGGCAATGCGGCCAGCGATCCCCATGTGCCGGGTGCGGGGCGCATGTGGCCGACATAGAAGAATGTCGCGATAAGGTGGCTCATGTCTTGATCAATGTGACTGTCGCGATTGCGGCAATGCCTTCCTCGCGCCCGGTGAACCCCAGCTTTTCGGACGTGGTCGCCTTGACACTGATCCGGTCGCTCTCAAGGCCCATATACGCTGCCATCACGGCCTTCATTGCATCCTGGTGCGGTCCGATCTTTGGCAATTCGCAAACCAGCGTGCAATCCACATTGCCAATGGCAAAGCCGTTGCTTGCGGCCAATGCGACGGCATGTTTGAGGAAAATATGGCTGGCAGCGCCTTTCCATTGCGGATCAGAGGGTGGAAAATGCTGACCGATATCGCCATCGCCCAGCGCGCCATAGATCGCGTCGGTTACAGCATGCATCCCCACATCAGCGTCGGAATGCCCTTCCAGGCTGCGACTGTGCGGCACCTGAACGCCGCAGAGCCATACGTGATCCCCCGGACCAAAGCGGTGCACGTCATAGCCATTGCCTACGCGGATATCCATGTCGTGCCTCATCAGTTTGCTGGCCCGTGCGAAATCTGCGGACGTGGTGATTTTGATGTTGTCTTCATCGCCCGGTATGATCGCAACGTCCAGCCCTGCCGCGCGCGCAACGGCCACATCATCGGTTTCCTGCCCGGTACTTGCCGCGTGCGCGGCCAGAAGCGGTTCAAGATGAAATCCTTGTGGTGTCTGCGCGCGGTAAAGTCCCGTGCGGTCCTGCACGCCATCGACCTGACCATCCACGCCGTGCCAAAGCGTGTCGGTGACCGCAAGGGCAGGGGCGGCACCGCTGTTGTGTTCAAGCGCGGCCACCACACGCGCAATCAACGCATTGCTGACCAGTGGCCTGGCCGCATCGTGGATCAGGACGCGATCCACATCCCCTGAAACGGCCCGTAAACCAGCCAGCACCGAAGCGGCCCGCGTCGCACCACCAGTTGCGATTGTGGCGGCAGGTTCGCGTGGCCAAAGCTCAGTGTCTATATCATCGGGGTGCAAAACCAAAATCAGTTGCGCGATCGCAGGGTGCGCCGCAAATCGCGCCATGGCGAAAGCCGCCACCGGTCGATCGCCAAGTGTCTGCCATTGCTTTGGCAAAGCGCCGCCCGCCCGTTGTCCGCGCCCGGCGGCCACGATAATTGCTGCTGTGGTCATCTTGAATCCATCCT